>NZ_BAAATK010000006.1:1599-225811 GCF_039533365.1 Streptomyces glaucus | reverse complement strand
TGGACGCCGGCGAACAGGAGGCGCTGCCGCCCGCGCTGCCCGCGCCGGCCGGCGCGGCCGGTGCGGAGGAGACCGCGCAGTCCCAGCCGACGGGGCGCCGTCGGCGTGCCCTGGCCGCCGCGACCGAACGTGCCGCCGCGCAGGACGCGGCGCCGCGCACGGTGTTCGCCCTGCCGCCGGCCGGGGCGGACCGGGAGGAGCAGGGGGCCGAGGGGGCCGTCGCCTCCGGGCCCGCCGCCGGTGACGCTGCCGCTGCCGGCGCACCCGGCGCGCCGGGTGCGCCGGGTGGGGCCGAGGGAGTGGACGGGCCGATTCCGGTTCCGCCGCAGGGGCGGGTGCCCGGTCAAGGACAAGAACTCGGTCGAGATCGGGGACGGATTCCCGGTCAGGGCCGACAGCCCGCTCAGGGGCCGGGACCTGTTGCTGGTCAGGGGCCCGTTGCTGGTCAGGGGCAGGTCCCCGGTCAGGGGCAGGCGCCGGTCGGCGGGGCCGCCGCTCCCGGTGACGCCCTGCCCGACGACGGCCGGCACGACCCCGTACCGCACGACCAGGCCGACGACCACACCCCGCCGCAGCCGCATCCCGCGAGCGCTCCTTCGGGACGTCGACGCCGTGCCGTCGCCCAGCCGGCGGAGGCGGCCGGCGCGCCCGCGCAGGGAGTGCCTGCGCAGGGGACTCCCGCGCAGGATCCGGCACGGCCGGTTCCCCCACAGGGGGCCCCCGTGCAGGCCGTGCCGCCGCAGGGCGCGGCTGCTCCGCAGCAGGGTGTCCCGGTTCCGGCCCAGGGTGTTCCGGTCCCGGCCCAGGGGCTCCCGGTCGCGGCCCCGGGCGCTCCGGTGCCCGCGCCGGGCGTTCCGGTCCCGCCGCAGGCCACGGCCGTGCCCGCGCCGGGTGCTCCCGGTCAGGGCGGGCAGGCGGCCGCTCCCGGGCAGCCGGTTCCCCCGCAGCCGGTCGCGGGACGGCCGGTTCCCCCGCAGGCCGCTCCGGGACGGCCGGTCCAGCCGACGGCCGCTCAGCCCCGTCCCCAGGCCCAGCCCCACCCGCGGCCCGTCACCGCCCAGCCCGCCGCGCAGGACGCGTCCGGGCAGGCCGGCCTGCCCGCCCAGCAGGCCGTCGCCGCCGGTCAGCCGCTGCCGCCGCAGGGCGTGCCGGGGCAGGCGCCCGCCGGTCAGGGCGCCGGCGCCTCCGGGCTCGCTCCCGCCCACCACCCCACGGCGCCGGAACAGCCCGCCGCCGGCCGGCCGCTCCCTCCGGAAGCAGCCCCTGGCCAGAGCACTCCGGCGCAGGGCACCCCGGCGCAGAACACCTCCGGACAGGGCATCCCGGTCCCGCAACCGTGGCCCGCCGCGGGCGACACCTCCGGCGCGGGCACGCCCGTACCGCCGGACGCCGCCGGCCCGGTCCCGCCCGCCGGCACCGCTCCCACCGCGGTCCCGCCCGCCGGCACTCCCGGCCCCGTACCGCCCGCCGGCGTCCCCGCCCCGGCGCCCGGCGCCCCCGTACCGCCCCCCGTTCCCAGCCCCCCGCAGCCCGCCGCCGGCACCGCGCTGCCGCCGGAGAGCGGCGTGCGGGTGGCGCAGCCGTTGCCCGCCGAGGCCGGTGCGCCGGTCGACCCGAACTCCACCCAGGGACGGGCGATCAGCGTGCGGACGCTGGGGCAGGGCGTGCCGTTCAACCGGCAGGCGGCCCAGGTGCAGCAGCCGTCGGCCACGCCCGCCCCGCATCAGCCGGGCGGTTCCGGCCGGCGTCGCAAGCTGGGGACGCCGCCCGACCCGGCCGCCGGGCGTGCGGAGCAGACGGCCCGGCCGCATCCGTCGGCCGAGCAGCCCGCCGGCCGGCCGCAGCCGCAGGCGTCGCCCGCCGCCCAGCCCCGGATCGCGCAGGCGACCGAGGGCGGCGGCCGGTCGTACGCCATAGGCGCGCCGGACGAGAACGCCGCCGAGGGGCCCGAGCCGCTGGACGGTCCCGGCGGGGCCGTCGAGGTGGCCGACCCGCCGCGGCCGCAGCCGATGGACGACGAGCTGCCGCCGGAGCCGCTGGACAACCCGCGGCGGCTGCTGGTGTGGCCGGCTCCGGACGTGAGCACCCAGCAGGCGCTGAGCGACCGCGGGTACCGGCCCGTGATCGTGCACTCGCGTGAGGAGGTCGACGCGCAGATCGCGGCCTTCCCCGCCGCGCTGTTCGTGGACCCGCTGACCGGGCCGATCACCCGCACGGCGCTGCAGTCGCTGCGGCAGGCCGCGGTCGCGGCCGAGGTGCCGGTACTGGTCACGGCCGGACTCGGGCAGGCGTCGCGGGACGCGGCGTACGGGGCCGACCCCGCCGTCCTGCTCAAGGCGCTGGCGCCGCGCGACAGCGAGCAGCATCCGCCGCGCGTGCTGCTGATCGAGGAGCACACGGAGATCGCGCTGGCGCTGACCGCGGCGCTGGAGCGGCGCGGGATGCAGGTGGCGCGGGCCGCGAGCGACGCGGACGCGGTGACGCTGGCGGGACAGTTCCGGCCGAACCTGGTCGTGATGGACCTGATGCAGATGCACCGGCGCCAGGCCGGGTCCGCCGGGTTCGCCGGGGCCGCCGGGATCATCGACTGGCTGCGCGCGAACGGGCAGCTCAACCGCACCCCGCTCGTCGTCTACACCGCCGCCGTCGACCCGGCGGACCTGCCGCGCCTCGCCTCGGGCGAGACGGTGCTGTTCCTCGCGGAGCGGTCCACCAGCGACGAGGTGCAGTCCCGGATCGTCGACCTGCTGGCGCGGATCGGGACCAACTGACCGGCCCGGCCGGCCCGCGTCAGCGTGCGACCAGGCGGCGGGCCGCCTCCTTCACCGAGGCCCGCAGCCGGTCGCGGTCGGCGCCCTCGCCGCCGACCAGGATGCGCCGCATCTGCGGGACGACCGCGGCCCAGTTGGCCAGCGCGGTCAGCAGGAACATCAGGTCCCGCGCCGGGATCGCGTCCGTGATCACGCCCCGGTCCTGGCCCTCCCGGAGGGCGGCGACCTTGCGGGCGTAGTGCTCCTGGCGCTCGGCCTCGTGCGGCAGTTCGGCGGTGCCGTACTCCAGGCCCTCCCAGAAGAGGAGGCGGAGCAGTTCGGGGTGGGCGGCGTGGTAGTCCATCAGCCGGTCGACCCAGCCCTCGATGTCGTCCGGATCGACGGGGACGGCTTCGGCGAGGTCCAGCATCTTCTTCTCCAGGACGATCGCGAACAGCTCCGCCTTGTTGCCGAAGTAGGCGTAGATCAGCTGCTTGTTCGCCTTCGCCGCGGTCGCGATGCGATCGATGCGGGCGCCCGCGATCCCGTGCCGGGCGAACTCGGCGACCGCCGCCTCGAAGATCCGGGCCCTGGTGGCCTCGGGGTCCCTTGCTGCCATGGGGGACAGGGTAGCGCGCAAGGTAACCAACTGTTTGGTTGACTGGGAATCCATCCGTGCCGCAGACTGTTCACCCACCATCCAACCAACTGGTTGGTTGTTGGAGTCGGCTTCAGGAGCCCCCGCCGAGGAGTCCGGCGGGAACAGGCTCGGCGGAACCGGCTCGGCAGGAGCAGAGCCCGAGAGATCCCGGAGGAGTCCCGCTCATGTCACCCGAAGCGACCGCTGCCCGCCGGAGCACCCGCGGAACCGATCACGGAACCGGCCGCGGGGCCCGGCAGACCCCGGTCCGGGAGCCGCGCGCCCCCGCCCTCTTCCTCACTCTGCTCGCCGTGTGCAGCGCGGTCACCGCCGCGAACATCTACCTCGCCGCCCCGCTGCTCTCCCTCATCGCCCGCGACTTCGGCTCCACGCCGTCGGCGGTGGCCTGGATCGCCTCGGTCGCGCAGTTCGGCTACGCGGTGGGCCTGCTCTTCTTCGCCCCGCTCGGCGACAGCGCGAACCGGCGCCGCCTGGTCGCCGTCCTCACGCTGGTCACCACGGTCGCGCTGGCCGCCAGTGCGGCCGCGCCCGGCTCCGGCGCGCTCGCGGTCGCCGTGTTCGTCGCCTCGGCCGCGACCGTCGTCCCGCAGCTGCTCGTCCCGCTGGTCGCCGAGCGTGCCCCCACCGCGCGCCGCGCCCGCCATGTCGCGGCCGTCGTCGCCGGCCTGTTCACCGGCATCGTCGCGGCCCGGGTGCTCGGCGGACTGGCCGGGCAGGCCTTCGGCTGGCGGTGGGTGTTCGCGGGCGCGGCCGTACTGACCCTGGCCCTGGGCCTGGCGACCGCCGCCGCCCTGCCGGCCGAGCGGCGCCACCGCGCCGGCTCGCTGTTCGCCGGCGTCGCCGCCCTGCCCGGACTGGTCCGCCGCTCGCCCGACCTGTGGCGCGCGTGCCTGCGGCAGGCCGGGATGTTCGGCGCCTGGAGCGCCCTGTGGACCTCGCTCGCGCTGCTGCTGACGGAGGAGCCGTACGGGCTGTCCACCGCCACGGCCGGCCTGTTCGGCCTGTTCGGGCTCACCGCCAGCGCGGTGGCGCCCCTGGCCGGCGGACTCGTCGACCGGTTCGGCGCCGCCCGGGTCGTCCGGTCCGCGTACCTGCTCGCCGCCGTATCCGTACCGCTGTTCTGGCTGGGCGGGCAGGTGATGGCGGCCCTGTTCGTCGCCGCGATCGCGATCCACGCGGCGCTCGTCGCCTCCCACGTCGCCAACCAGACCCTGGCACTGACCACCACCTCCACCCCGGCCACCGCCAACACCGCGTACGTGGTGAGCGGCTTCGCCGGCGGCGCCACCGCCTCGGCCCTCGCGGGCCCGGCCTTCGGCCACTTCGGCTGGGGCGGCGTGTGCGCGGTGGCGGCGGTGTGGCTGGCGGTGGGATGGGGAGCCACCGCCGCGCGGCAGCGGTGAGCTCCGGGATGGCCGTACAGCGCCGGTGCCGGTGCCGGGCGAGCGGCACGGCCGTACGGCGGTGAGCGGTCCGACCGTACGGCCGTGGGCGGCCCGGTCACCGTACGGCCGTGAGCGGCCCGGTGGCCTCTGCGGATGCCGGGCGGGCCGGGGAGCGGTCCGCCCGGCATCCGTAGGCCCGGGTCGGAGTCGTGCCCGGGTCGTGGCCCGGTGACGTCCGGGTCCGGGTCAGAGCCTGGTGACGTCCAGCTCGCCCTCGGCGTACCGCCTGCGCAGCACCTTCTTGTCGAACTTGCCGACGCTCGTCTTCGGCACCGCCTCGATCACCGTCCAGCGCTCCGGGAGCTGCCACTTGGCGATCTTGCCCTCCTCGGCGAGGAAGGCGCGCAGGGTCTCGAAGTCGGCGGTGGCGCCCTCCCTGAGGACGACCGTGGCCAGCGGGCGCTCGCCCCACTTCTCGTCGGGGACGGCGACCACGGCGGCCTCGGCGACGTCCGGGTGGGCCATCAGCGCGTTCTCCAGCTCGACCGACGAGATCCACTCGCCGCCGGACTTGATGACGTCCTTGGCGCGGTCGGTGAGGGTGAGGAAGCCGTCGGGCGAGATCGTGCCGACGTCGCCCGTCTTCAGCCAGCCGTCCTCGCTGAACTTGTCGGCGGGGCGCAGCGGTTCGGCGTCGGGGCCGTTGTAGTAGGCGCCGGCGATCCACGGGCCGCGCACCTCCAGTTCGCCGGCGGAGGTGCCGTCCCAGGGCAGGCGTTCGCCGCCCGGGCCGGTGAGGCGGGCCTCGACGCCGGCCGGGAAGCGGCCCTGGGTGAGGCGGTAGGCGAACTCCTCGTCCGTGCCGACCGCCTGGGCCGGGGGGCGCGCGACGGTGCCGAGCGGGGAGGTCTCCGTCATGCCCCAGGCGTGGCAGACCCGCATGCCCAGCTCGTCGAACGCCTCCATCAGGGCGGGCGGACAGGCGGAGCCGCCGATGGTGACCTGGGTGAGGGAGGAGACGTCCCGGGGCCTGGCGGTCAGCTCGGCGAGCAGGCCCTGCCAGATGGTGGGGACGGCGGCGGCGTGCGTCGGCCGCTCGCTCTCGATCATCTCGGCGAGCGGCGCGGGCTGCAGGAAGCGGTCCGGCATCAGCATGTTGACGCCGGTCATGAAGGTGGCGTGGGGCAGGCCCCAGGCGTTGACGTGGAACTGCGGGACCACCACGAGCGAGGTGTCCTGGTCGGACAGACCCATGGACTGGGCCATGTTGACCTGCATGGAGTGCAGGTAGATCGAACGGTGGCTGTAGACCACGCCCTTGGGGTCGCCGGTGGTGCCGGAGGTGTAGCACATGGCGGCGGCCGATCGCTCGTCCAGTTCCGGCCAGTCGTACGCGGTCGGCTTGCCGGCGATCAGCTCCTCGTACTCGTGCACCTGCGCGGAGACGTCCGCGAGCAGGGACCGGTCGCCCGGCCCGGAGACGACCACGTGTTCGACCGTCTTCAGGTGCGGCAGCAGCGGGGCGAGCAGGGGGAGCAGCGAACCGTTGGCGATCACGACCCGGTCGGCGGCGTGGTCGACGATCCAGGCCAGCTGCTCGGCCGGGAGCCGGAGGTTGAGGGTGTGCAGCACCGCGCCCATGGAGGGGATCGCGAAGTAGGCCTCGACGTGCTCGGCGTTGTTCCACATCAGGGTCGCCACGCGGTCGTCGGCCCCGATCCCGAGGTCCTCGCGCAGCGCGTGCGCCAGCTGGGCCGCGCGGGCGCCGATCCCGGCGAAGGTGCGGCGGTGCGGTTCTCCCTCGCCGAGCCAGGTGGTCACCCGCGATGTGCCGTGGACGACCGACCCGTGGGTCAGGATCCTCGAGATCAGCAGCGGTACGTCCTGCATCGTGCTCTGCACGGCGTCCTCCCGGGGCGACATTGCCTACGCGGTGGTAAGGGATGGCCTGATTCTGTGCACATACCGCGCGGTATGTCACTAGGTCCGACCGATCGATCCTTCGCGCCGCCCCGCATCGGCCGCCCCGCATCGGTCGCTCCGCCGGAGCCCGCACGGGCCTCCGCGCGGCGATCCGCACAGGCCCACGGAGGCCCGCGGGGGCTCCCGAAGGGCCCGGGCCCGGCAGGGTCGCGGAAGCCCGGGCCGCCCGGGACCCCTGGCCCCCTACCGGGCGAGCACCAGCTCGGGGTCCTCGCGGAGCTTGCCCAGGGCCCGGGACACCGCCGACTTCACCGTGCCGACGGACACGCCGAGCACTTCGGCCGTCTGGGCCTCGCTGAGGTCCTCGTAGTACCTGAGGACGACCATCGCCCGCTGCCGGGCCGGCAGCTTCGTGATCGCCCGCCACATCGCGTCGTGCAGCGCCTGCCGCTCCGCCGGGTCGTCCCCGCCGGGCACGGGCTCCGGCTCGGGCAGCTCGTCGCAGGCGAACTCGTCGACCTTGCGCTTGCGCCACTGCGACGTCCGGGTGTTGAGCAGTGCCCGGCGCACATAACCGTCGAGCGCACGGTGGTCCTCGATGCGCTCCCAGGCCACGTACGTCTTGGTGAGCGCGGTCTGCAGCAGGTCCTCCGCGTCGCTCGGGTTCCCGGTCAGCGACCGGGCCGTGCGCAGCAGCACCGGCCGGCGGGCCCTCACGTACGACGAGAACGACGGGTACGGGAAGGGGAGGGTCTGCGTCGCTGCTGCGGCGGCGTTCGAGGCGCTGGTGCAGACGGGTGTGGTCATGGCTCCACGCTATGAGCGAGCGGGTCCCCGCGGATCGGCCGCAAGTCCCGAAGCCGGGTCCCCCCCAGGTTGTAGGGAGGGGTTCCGCCGCACCTCCTGCAGGTGGACCGGAGGATGAGGGCGCGTGCGGGTCCACCCCCGGGGACGGGACCCGGAGCGGGGCCGCAGCGGGGCCGCAGCGCGGAGGCGGCGGGAAGCGGAGCGAGGAGCGGCGCCTCACCGCACGGGCGGCCCGTCTCCGGCATCCGCCCCCGAAACCCGGCTCCGGGAACGTCTGCGCGGCGGTGCTTCGGCACCGCCGCGCAGACGTGTTGCAACCCCATGAAGCACACCCGGTCTTCGAGGGGGCCGGCGCCGGAGCAGGTACGCCGGCCCCCTCAGTCCGTCACCACAGCGGGGCGAAGCTGACGGCCACGTTCTCGTTGCCCTGGTTGACGGCCGTGAAGGCGGAGCCGTCGACCTGAGCCGTGTTGTTCTGGTTCGAGGCGCCGGGGCCGGTCGCCTGCTGCTGCGTGGTGGCCGAGTTGCCGTGGTTGTTCCCGCCGACACCGCTGCCGACGATGCCCGCCAGAGCGTTCGTGGCGGACGCGCTCGATCCGTTGTCCGCGATGGCCGTCTCCTCCGCCGCCGCGACGCCGGTGAAGAGCGCGGCGGCGAGCGGAAGGGCGGAGACGGCGGCGACGATGCGGGCGGTACGGATGCTTGCCATGTGGTTCCTCCAGAACGAGGTGCGCACCGGTCGGTCGCCGGAAGCGCGTGGTGCGTGAGGTGCCGATTTCCGAATCACGGCTGTCACCAGGGCGGTTGGCCGACCGCCCGGGCCTTGTGCACGACGTCGCGAGATCAGAGTTGCCCACCGGATCCGCGGCGAACCGTCCCGTAAGGCATGGTTCGCACTCAAGCGTGAGGACAAGTCGATAAACCTTTCCGCCCTCCCCGAGCCGCACCTCGGGACAGCACGGATCCCCCGCCCCGAGCACCGCAAGGGGTGAATCGTTACGCCACATCTCCGGCCGATCACCCCGCCCCGGCGCGTCGCCCCGCTCCCCCTTCCCTTCTTCGAACGCATGTACGAAAATAGGAGCATGGCCACCATCGACCGGCAGGCCACGACGCTGGCCCTCGCGCACGCCCTGTCAGCCGCCGAACGCGGACTGGCCGTCATCCCGCTGTCCCGGACGAAGCTCCCGGCCCTGCGCTCCCCGCACCGCGACGCCCCCGCCTCCCTCCCCTGCCGCGGCGAGTGCGGCCGCCCCGGCCACGGGGTCCACGACGCCTCGACCGACCCGGCCCGCATCCGCGAGCTGTTCGCCGCCGCGCCCTGGGCGACCGGCTACGGCATCGCCTGCGGACTGCCTCCGCACCACCTGATCGGCATCGACCTGGACACCAAGTCGGGAGCGGACTCCTCGGCCGCCCTGCGCGAACTGGCCCTGCGCCACCTGTTCACGATCCCGCCCACCGTGGTCGTCCTGACCCCCAGCGGCGGCCGTCACCTCTGGCTGAGCGGTCCGCCCGGCGTCGCCGTCCCCAACTCGGCCGGCCGCCTCGCCCCCGGCATCGACGTGCGCGGCGCCGGGGGCTACCTCGTCGGCCCCGGCTCCCGTACCGGACACGGCGTGTACGCCGTCGCCCGGGGCACCGCGCACCTCGCCCCCGCGGCCTGCCCGCCCGCACTCCTGCGCCTGCTGCTGCCGCCGCCCCGCCCGCGGCAGCCCGCGTCCCCGGCGGCCGGCGGGCAGCACGGCCAGGGCCTGGTGCAGTTCGTGCGCGCCGCCCACCGGGGCCAGCGCAACACCCGCCTGTTCTGGGCGGCCTGCCGCGCCTACGAGAACGGCATCGGCCCGGCCCTCGTCGATTCCCTGGTGGCCGCGGCCCTCGACAGGGGCCTGACCGAACGCGAGGCCCGCGCGACGATCGCGTCGGCGGCCCGCATGACCGGCCACCGGCCGTGACCGGCGGGAAGCCGCCCCGGCCGTGACCGGCGGGGAACCGCCCGCCCGCGTCCACCCCGGAACGACGGCCCCCTGACCGCCCCGGCCGTCCCGACCGCCCCGACCATCCCGACCGTCAGCGCCCCGGCCATCCCGGCCGTCAGCGCCCCGGCCGGACCTTGAACGCGATCGACGAGGACGGGAGGCCGCCCGCTGAAATCGGAAGACCTGTATGCGTCACCGCCCTAAAGTGCCGACCATGTCGCTGACCCGTGTAGTCCTGTCCTCCGGCCGCTCGGTCGACCTCGCCGAGCTGCGGCTCTCCTCGACGTACGGCGGGATGCTGGAGGGCTACCCCTGCAAGCCCGTCAACGACATGAGGATCAGGGGCCTCGTACGCACCGCCGAACGCGCCTTCCCGGGCACACCGGTGCACCTCGTGCCGCCGGCGCGCGAGCACCCGGACCAGTACGCCGGCGCCTTCGGCCCCGTGGAGATCCTGCCCTCCGTGGCCTGCGTCGGCCTCTTCTCCTCCACCGCGCTGGATCCGGCCCACGACCCGGTCTCGTACCGCTCGGGCCTCGCCGTCGTCTGGTTCCAGCCCACCCCGCGGGTGCCCTCCGGCTGCGACGTGGAGCCGACGCTGCGGGAGCTGCCCTGGGAACGGCTCGCCCAGGACCACGAACTGTAGGAGCCCCGCCCGGAGCCACCGCGGTGCCGACGCCCGCCGGCCGCGGACCCGCAGCCCTGCCCCGCCCCGCCCACCGTGAGAGGCCTGAGCGATGAGAGAGTCCCGGGGGAACCTGCTCCGCTGGCAGTTCGAGCTGACCTGGTCCCTGTTCGAGTACCACCTGGAACGGCTGGAGCCCGGTGACTTCCTCTGGGAGCCGGTGCCGCACTGCTGGACCCTGCGCCGGGCCGCCGACGGCACATGGGTGCCGGACTGGGCCGAGACGGAGCCCGATCCCGTTCCCGTCCCCACCATCGGCTGGGTGAGCTGGCACATCGGCTGGTGGTGGAGCGTGGCGATCGACCACGTGGCCGGGCGGCCGCCCCGGGAGCGGACCGGCATCGCCTGGCCCGGCCCCGGCGCGCCGACCGTGGAGTGGCTGCGCGCCCTGCGTACGGACTGGCTGACGGCCCTGGGCCGGTTCACCGACGCCGACCTGGACGCCACGGCCCCGTTCCCGTGGTCGGACGAGCCGGCGCACACCGTCGCGCACATGGCCGCCTGGGTGAACGCCGAACTGATGAAGAACGTGACCGAGATCGGCCAGCTGCGCCTGCTGCGGGCCGCCTCACCGGAGTGACCCGCTCCCCCGTACGTCCGCGCACGAGACGATGCACACGTACGGGGTGACGGCCTCCGCAGTGCTCTCACACGTACAGGTGAGTGTCGGGATCCGGCGCCGGGGTAGGAAGGGCTGCCCCGGGTCCGGTGGAGGGGGCCGTACCCGACGACGGTCCCCGGCGTAAGAAGCCCAGAGGCAAAGGCGTTTCCGGAAGGAACCGGTGCCGCGAAAAGCCTTTCCGGTCGTCTTCGATCAACGGTGTGCGCGTGTCTACACCGAGCTAAACGTCCTGATTGTTCAGAATGTTGCCCACTGCCCCAGTTGAAACTATGAGGTTTCGTTGCCGAGGAGCATGACATGCAGGTTCGCAGGTGGCTCCCAGACCAGCCCACTCGTATCGGCCGGCACGACTGGCCGGACGAGGGCGACAACGGAACGCACATGCGACTGAGGGCCGGCTCCATCGTGGTACTCGACCGGCAGGCATGGCGGATCCTGGAGATCGACAACTATCCGGGCGACCGGTGGCCGGACTCCTACGAGAAGGCGTGGCGCGACCACGTGGAGCTGTGGTGGCACGCCAACGAACTGCGGCGGGCCAACAACCAGGCGGTCAAACCGGCCCCCGAGCGGACCGAATTCTACAAGCGCCCGGTGGTCCTGGTGCTGCGCAACGAGAACCTGCCCCGGTCCACGCCGAAGCACTGGTGCGCTCCCGCCAGCCACGACTGGCAGGTCCTCCCGGAGCACTACGCCGTCTGCCGCGCCTGCGGTGAGCTGCCGCCCTGCCACCACGGCGAGTACCGCTGGGAGGGCGGCCCGCGCTGGCCGGACCAGAGCGGCGGCATCCCGCTCATGGTGCCGGAGGGCTGCTGCATGGGATGCGCCGAGCCGATCCGGCCGCGGGTGCGGACCGTACGCTTCCCCGGCCCGAACCTCTGGTACCCGGACCTGGGGGAGGACACGGCGGTCTTCCACGCCCGCGCCGCCTGCGCCGACCAGGTCGACTGCTACCGCATGCAGTGGCAGACCGAGTACAAACCGCGCCCCGCCACGCACTCCGGCACCCTGGCGTTCCCCGGTTTCGAGCACTTCGTACTGCCCCGGACCCGCAATGCGCCGGACCTGACCCCGCACACCCAGCAACCCTCCCCGGACTCCCGCTCCGCGCCGGGCGCGCCGTCGCGGCCGGGCGAGGAGGCCTGCGTCTCCGTGACCGGCGACTCCGCCGCCTTCCGCGTCCCGTTCGACAGGTACCGGGCGGAGGACCGGTACCGGACGGGGGACAAGCACCGGGCGGAGGACCAGTACCGGGCGGGGGACAAACACCAGGCTGAGGACAAGTACCGGGGAGAGGACAGGTACCGGAGGGGAGACGAGCACCGGGCGGAGGGCGAATACCGGGGAGAGGGCGGGTACCAGGCGGAAGGCGAATACCGGAGGGAAGGCGGGTACCGGGGGGAGACGTCGACCGGTGCGCCGCAGGCCGGCCCGCCGGTTCCGGTCGTCCCCGAGCCGGTGCGCCGGCCGGCCCCCGCACCCCCCGGCGCGTCCACGGCTCCTGGCGCGTCCACGGCTCCTGGCGCATCCGCGGCACCCGGCGCGTCCGCAACCTTCGACGCGCCAGCCGCACCTGACGCACCCGCATCTCCCGGCGCGTCCGCGGCGGATCCGGCCGCACCTACCGGCCCCGCCTCGCCCACCGGCCCCACAGGCCCCACCGACCCCACCGGGCTCGCCGGGACCGCCGCGCCGGGACTGCCTTCCGCGGCCAAGACACCCGCGCCCGCCGCCTCCCCCTTCGCCGAGAACGCCGGACCGGCTCTCCAGGCGGCGGAGGAGCCGGACCTGCCCCTGGCCGGGCGCCCGGCCTTCCACAACGCGGAGCAGGCGGCCCGGGTGATCGAGGAACTCACCGCCGCGGTCCGGAACATCGCCCTCTGTCTGAACGATCCGGCCGCCCGCGCACGCTCCTGAGCCACGCGGAGGACACGGCGCGGGCGGCATTCGCCCTCCCCTTCGGCGACGCCCGGGCCTTGACCCCGCGCCCGGGCGTCCCCTCCCCACCGCGCCGCTCATCGCCCTGACGGCGGCCCTGTCACGGTCGGCCCTTCCACGCCCCTGCCACGGCAGGCCTCCCGACGGCCCCGCCTCCTGTCCCCTGTCCGGTGCTCCGGCCGAGCAGCCGATCAGCCGGGCGAAGACGGACGGCCCTGCGCCGCACGCGCGCCTCCGGCCTGCTCACCCCCGCTCCCGACGCCGCCGAACCCGTTGCCGTCGGGCACTGCGGCCGTACGCCCTCGGCGCCGTTGCTCCGCTGCCGCGCCCCGGCGCCCTCTCGCCCGCCCCTGGGCCCGATCCGTCACGCCCGCGGGCAGCGACCGAGCGCCTTCGCCCACGCCCGGCCGCTGCCCGCAGGTCCCACCCTGACTCCGGAGAGGAACTCCCGCCACCCATGCGCCGCCCTCACGGCCTACGCCACGTCACCGTCCCCGGCCCGCGACCGCGTCCGCGCCGCCGGCACCTGTGCCCCCGCCCGTGCCCGATCGAGCGGGAAGCCGCGGGGAACGCCGGACGGCCCCGGGGCCCGGGCAGGCGAACGACCCCTGACCACCTACCCGGGTCAGGGGCCGTTCCGGCTGCTATCAACGCGGAGGCGGTGGGATTTGAACCCACGGTGACATCGCTGCCACGACGGTTTTCAAGATCGTCAGTCCCACGGCTGCACCACAAGCGCACCAGATCGAGCGGGGAACAGCGGGGACTCACGGTGAAAGCAGCCGAGCCGGGGAAGGCCACACACACCTGCTATTCACGCAGGTCAGCGGCCGAATCGGCTGCAGATGCTCGCAGCTTCCCAAGCTGATGGTGTGGTGCTCAGGTCGGACCGGCCTCAATAGAGGATGGTCCTCCAGCGCTCGACCCACAGCAGTCGCCCACTGCTCGTGTCGAGCACCTGGACTCGGTCGTCCTCCACCTGCCAGACAGTGCCGTAGAGCGTTCTTTCCGGAAGGTCCGCTCTGACGATGTCGTACACGTCCAGGTCGTCCCCGACCGGACGGGACCACGAATGCCCGCATCGCCCGCAGGCGTAGCCGACCGCACCGCGCTCCGCGGTAGGTACAAGGCTGCCCGTACGGACCTCCTCAACCAGGCACCGGGGGCACGGGTCGGCGGTGTGCGCGCCTACTGATCGAGACATCGGCCGATCCTGCATGACCGCAACGAAGTACAGCAACCCCAGCAACCGGCAGGGCCCAATGCCGATGCTCGCAGCCCTCACCGCAACCTGTATGGCCTCCAATGACCGATCCCTGTGGAGCTACGGATCAGAAGTTCGCTCCAGGCAGAGACGGTCTGGCCCTGTGTCAGGCCGTCTCAGTTTCCGTCTCCTTCACGCCCCTGGCTTTGTTCACGAGTTTCGACAGCGGTTGTCCATCACCCCGGGAGGCACTTGGATCGGGGCGAGGCCGGGAACCACGAGAACGGACAGCACCTCATCGCACCCGCCGCACCTGCAGGCCAGGGCTTCACCTCGTCGAACCATCGTCGGGGATCTCTGGGCTTCCCCACCGATTCCAGAGTATGTGGTTCCATTCGTCGGCGTCCGGACCAGGCGGCTGTACTACAGGGACCGGGCCGGGGCCGGTCTCGATGAGGTGCAGCAGCGTCCAGGCGACGCCATAGCAGTCGTCCGGGCCGAAGCAGCTGGCCAGGGCCTGCGCTTCGTCGGCCGTGACGGGCTTGGAAATGGCTTCGAGTTGCTTGACGCGTCGGTCGATCTCGTCCTCATCGGCGTCCCAGCCGGGTAGTGGGCCGCCAGCAACGAAGGCTTGGACTTCAGGTCTCATCTGCGAATGATCCGCTGCTGTGACCGGGCCGAGCAAGGCCGGTCTTGGTGTCGGCACGAGGGTCCAGTGCTGCCGGGACTAGTGAACAATCCAGTCCGACTCTGGCGGGCAGGTGCCTCCCGAACCAACGTCGAAGTGCTGTCCCTCTTCATGGACAGAGCCACGCCCCGCTGGGATACCGTGCCAAGCATGCCAACTAGGCAAGTCTGTCCGCGCTGCGGGCAGGACTGGGTCCACTCATACCGCTTCATTGCCGATGGGGCGCCCTTCTCGCTGTGCACTGAGTGCGACTCGTTGTGGTGGCCGGGCGAAGCGGTTGAGGTGGCTCACGCAAAGTTCCTCGATGATGCCGTCGCGGAACGCCTCGGAGTAGAGGGAAACCCGTGGGGCGATCTGGTCTGGGCCGACGTCATCGAGCCGGCTCCTGACCACGGTGCTTAACCCGCCGCACCACAAGCGCACCAGATAGAGCGGGGAATCACCGTGAAAGCCGCCCCACCCGAGGCCACCACGACCAGGACTTCCGCCCAGGTCAGTGCCCGAACCAGCCGCAACTTCCCAAGCTGAGGGCCGCCCGGTCGCCGCCGTCAGGCGCTGGCCGTCGAAACAGGCAGCGTGGCTGAGGCCGGCGGGGGTGCAGCGAGGCGCACGCGTGCGTGGTCGGTCGGCGCATCCGCCGTCGTGGCGGGCTGTCGTCGGCTGAGGTTCGGACCGGGCGTGTCGAAGGTGCCGGCCGTCAGGCGAGCGCGCCGAAGCCGGGCCGTCTCTGGGCCGTCCGAGGCCGCTCGACAGTGGCCAATGACGACCAACGACGACCACCACGCGCACGAACCCACCGCCCCTGAACAGCAAAAACCCAGCTCACCGAGATCCCCGGCAAGACCCAGGGCAAGAAGAAGCAGGGTCCTCAGCCCTGGCCTCACCAGACCGGGGATCCGCGGTTTGCTGTGGCTCCAGGGTTCTTTCCGCGCTTCGGCCGCTCAGCGCAACTGTCGGCGTGTTCGGAGAGTCGTACCCGCCGTGACCGAAGCATGTACACAGCACAGCGTGAGGTTGTCGCCGGCCGTCTCCATAGCAACCGGCACCGGGAGCCTGGCACTCGCCGCCGTGGCAAGTTGGAGCAGCCTCCTGCTGGTCGTACAAGGGCGGGTGATCCCCGGCTGGGGCGTGAGTGCAGTTCTGCTTTTCGTATCGCTCGTTCTCCGATGGGCCCTCACCCGGGTGGGCCGCCTGACGGATGCCTCAAAGCTCCTGAGGAAGCGAGCCAAGTGGGCACGGCTGGGGAACAGCCTGCTGATCGTGACGGCATCGCTCGGCACTACATGGGGAGCGGTAGACGACCTGATCTCGAACGTGGAATACCGCGTGCTGCGCCCTGCGGGGCCGAAGGGCTGCACGGCCGTGGTGCGGGAGACATCCTTCCTCGTGATCGGCAATGGCGAGGTGTACGCGGTAGGGCGCACCGGCCTGGTCCTGGGCGAGTCGGGTTCCTGGACGGTCGACGATGGTTACCGTCCCATCGATGCAGGCACGTACGAACTGTCCTGGGGACAGGAGGGCGGCCATTTGCGGATCAGTGGTACGAGCACCGATCCGGTCCTCCACGGGGCATCGACCGACATCGACTGCGGGTAACCGATCGCTTCAGAAGGCTTCTGACATCCGCAGCTGACATCAACGAAGCCGGACGGGGGCATACGCCAGCACACCTGTCCGGCAGTCGCTCCAGTCGACAGCAGCAGTCGGAACGGGCCCGGATCGAACTCCTGAAGCGGGTGTCGAGGGCGACGTCATTCCTCGCGGTGCTGAGCGAACACCTGCTGCTGCTCGTCCCGCCAGCTCCAGTTGGCCGGCCGGGAGAAGGGCAGGCTCCGAGCAAGGCCGGAGAACTGCTCGGACGGCTCCCGGCTCGCCTTGTTCACCACGATCGCCGAGAGCATCGGTGCTCGTCCGTCCTCGTTACGGTGCAGGCAGACGTCCTTGAGCAGGTAGGTCATGATGCCGCGGTGAGGCGGAATGGAGTCAAAGCCCCGTGCCGCCAACTCTGCGCTCAGCTCCCCATACGTAATGGTCTGTCCCTGCCGGGCCCGCTTCCGCAGGATTTCCACGGCCGCTTCGACCGCTGCCGGGTACTCCGGATCCTTGCTCCTCATTGCCCCTCCCCCATTGCGTGGACACTGCCCAGCCTGCGCATCGTACCGGCCTGACACCGGCCCGGTACTGCTGCAAGCAGTACAGCAGCGAAGTACAGCAACCACCACGACCGCAGCCGATCACCAACAGCCGTCAATGGCGCACCGACCAGCTCAGCAGCCCCTGATGACCTCCTAACCGAGAGTTCAGGACGAAGAGGTCGCGCCAGAACCGTGCCAGATCGTGCGGGGAACCACGGGGAACGGCAGGGACCAGGTCGTCGGCCGGTCAGGGCTCCGTAGCCGGTCTACCGCAGGTCAGCCCAGCAACCATCTGCAGAGAGCCCAAGCTTCCCGAGCTCATGGTCTTGCAGTGGCCAGGCCGCTCCTGGCAGCGCCACGATTGGGTCTGCCGTACTCCCTGCGTCACGCGGGAGTCTCACTCTGGCTTGAGTCCGGAGTCTTCCCGGCTGAGGTCGCGCGGCGGGCCGGCCACAGTATCGCTGTCCTCTTCCGCTTCTACGCCAAGGCGATTCACCGCAGCCAGCAGCGCTCGAACGAACAGATCGAGCGGGCCTTGGAGGCCGCCGAAGAGGAATAGACGGGCTGGGCTGGACAACGCCGCCACGCCAGGGTCATAGAGCGTCGCCCCCACGGAAAACGAGTGGGGGCGATACCCATTCCGGTGCTACTTCTTGGCCGTATGGTCACGACACAACCGGCTTCATGGCACAGGCTGGCAGTGCTCGCGGCCCTGATGCTGGCCGCCTTCACCTTCAACACCGCGGAAAATCTGCCGGTCGGCCTCCTGGAACTCATCTCCGAGGGCCTACAGGTGTCAGTGTCAGCGGTCGGCTATCTGGTCACCGGCTACGGCGTGACAGTCGCCGTGGCGTCCTTGCCGCTGGCCCACGTCACTCGGGTCATGCCGCGACGCTATGTGCTTACCGGACTGCTGGCCGCTCTCATCGTGTCCAGCCTGGTCGCGGCGCTGGCCACGTCCTACTCGGTGCTGCTCGCAGCTCGACTGGTGACCGCGCTCGCCCAGGCGCTGTTCTGGGCCGTAATGGGGCCGGTCGCGGTGGGCCTGTTCCCGCCCGAGATCCGGGGGCGAGTAATCGGGGCGCTGTCCGTCGCCGGTTCGCTCGCCCTCGTACTTGGCGTTCCCCTGGGTACCTGGCTCGGCCAGCAGAGCGGCTGGCCAGTGCCACTCGCTGTGCTGGCGGGTCTTGGGCTCATCTCCCTCGTCACGATCGCCGCCCTGTTGCCGACCTCCCGTCCGGACGAAGGGCGTGCCGCTTACGGTTCCAACCCTGACACGAACTGGTTCGGGACCGTACTGGCGGCCGGCACCCTGTCCGCCACCGGGGCGTTCGCGGGATTCACCTACATCGTGAAGTTCCTTGGCGACGTGAGCGGGTTCTCTCCCCGTACAGTCAGCGCTCTGTTCGCCGCTCTTGGCGTTGCCTGTTTGGTCGGGGTGAGCATCACCGGGACGCTGCTGGACCGCTTCCCGCACTCCACGCTGACCACTGCCGTAGCCACTCAGACAGTCGGCATGCTCGGCTTGTACGGAACCGGTACCCATCCGTTAGCAGCAGTGCTGTTCCTGGTGTTGATGGGCGGTGCACTCGGGCCGGTGTTCATGGCCACACAGAACGAGATGCTGCGCTGTGCACCTAGCCGCACTGATATCGCGCTCGCGGCCAACTCCGGTGCCTACAACGCCGGTATCGCGGCAGGAGCCGCGCTCGGGGGACTGGTACTGCCGCTCGCCGACGTGCGTGGCATCTTCCTTGTAGGCGGGCTGCTGTCCATGGGGTCCTGCGCGGTGCTGCTCGGCGGGCGACTGCTGCTGCCGCAGCGGAAGCCCTCAACGTCCGGGTCGTGAACAAAAGCCCTGGTCACAACACATCTCACGGGCCGAATCTGGTCCACGCCTGGTCCACACGCACTGATCCACAGCGCGACAGGGCCGGATCAAGGTGAGACAGGCCCCACGCAGAAGGGGCGCCCCTCACCGAGAGGCACCCCTTCTGACCTGCAACATCTATGACCTGTGCGGAGGCGGTGGGATTTGAACCCACGGTGACATCGCTGCCACGACGGTTTTCAAGACCGTTCCCTTCGGCCGCTCGGGCACACCTCCCCGCGTCGGCCGTGTCGGCGACGCGGGGACAAGGGTAGCGGGTCGGCACGCGCGTGTGCGGGTCAGCCGTGGGGAGCCGGGGTGGCACGCGCGCGGGGCGGGCTCAGCCGTCGCCCACGCGGGAGCCGAGGGTGAGCTCGGCCGTGTGTTCCTTGCCGTCCCGCTCGTAGGTGATGGTCACCTTGTCGCCGGGCTGGTGGGTCCAGATCTCGCCGATCAGGGTCGGGCCGCTGTCGATCACCGTGTCGTCGAGCTTGGTGATCACGTCCCCGGGCTGCAGGCCGGCCTTGTCGGCCGGGCCGCCCGGCTCGACCGGCTCGGTGCCGCCGGTGCCCTGGTCGGTGATCTGCGCGCCGTCCGTGGTGTCCTCCAGGGAGACGGAGGCTCCGATCTTCGCGTACACCGGCTTGCCGGTCTTGATCAGCTGCTGGGCGACGTACTTGGCCTGGTTGATCGGGATGGCGAAGCCCAGGCCGATCGAGCCGGCCTGTCCGCTGCCGAAGCCGCCGTTGCTGCTGGACTGGATCGCGGAGTTGATGCCGATGACGTTGCCCTGCGCGTCCAGCAGCGGGCCGCCGGAGTTGCCGGGGTTGATCGAGGCGTCGGTCTGCAGGGCGCTCATGTAGGACGCCTTGCTGTCGGCGCTGCCGTCGCTGGAGGCCACCGGGCGGTCCTTGGCGCTGATGATGCCCGTGGTCACCGTGTCGGACAGGCCGAAGGGGGCGCCGATGGCGATGGTCGAGTCGCCCACGGCCACCTTGTCGGAGTCGCCCAGGGGGAGCGGCTTCAGATTCGCGGGGGCGTTCTTGAGCTTGATGACGGCCACGTCGTAGCCCTGGGCGTTGCCGACCACCTCGGCGTCGTACTTCCTGCCGTCGGGGAAGGTCGCCGTGAGCTTGCCGCCGTCGACCGCGCCCGCCACCACGTGGTTGTTGGTGACGATGTGGCCCTGGGTGTCGAAGACGAAGCCGGTTCCGGTGCCGCCCTCGCCGCTGGTGCTCTCGGCCTCGATCGTGACCGTGCTGGGCAGTGCCTTGGCGGCCACGGCGGCGACCGTGCCCGGGTCGCGCTTGACGGAGCCGCCGGTGTCGGAGGCGGAGACCGTCGTGGAGGCGGTCTCGTCGTTGTTCTTGGCCAGGGTGTAACCGAGACCGCCGCCCAGTCCGCCCGCGGCCAGCGCGGCGATCAGGATCGCGGCGAGCAGTCCGCCGCGTCCCCGGCCGGACTTCGGCGCCGGCTGCTGGTAGGGGGCGCCCCAGCCGCCGGAACCGCCGTCCCCGCCGCCGTACGCCGGGGTGGTGGGCGGGGGCGGGGGCCAGGCGGTGTCCGGGGCCGAGCTGTGGAAGGCGTGCCCCTGCGCGCCGCCCGCTGCCGTGCCCGCCGGTCCGTAGGCCGGCGCCTGGGCGGCGTACGCCCCCTCCCGGTCCGTGCCGGGGGGAGCGCTCGCGGGGGGCGCCGGGGTCGCCGGCGCGTCGCTGCCGGGCGCCGCGGCCTGCGGGGAGGCTGCGGGGGATTCCACCGGCACGGGGGGTGCGGACGGGGCCGGGGGTACCGCGGTGCCCTCGTTCTCGGTGTTCACAGCGTCTCTCCTCGATCCACGGCTGCTGTCTGTTCGCACTCGGTCACGCTGGTGCGCGCTGGTCGGCGCCGGCGGTCCGGCGCGATTCAGCTGTGCGTGTCCTGCATGTCTATTTGTATGCCGACAGCTTTTCCCACGAGCCGTCAGAGCACCATAAGCGGTTGCTGTGGGGCCGCGACCATTCCTTATACAGGGCATGTGACACTTATCGGACACAAGAGGGCCGCCGCCGTTCGCACGCCTACCCGCGCGCGGTGGCACCATGACGCGGTGACCCACGCACGGCAGCAGCGGATCCAAGTCGTCGCCCATCGCGGAGCCTCCGAGGAGGCGCCCGAGCACACCCTGGCCGCGTACCGCAAGGCGATCGAGGACGGCGCGGACGCCCTGGAATGCGATGTGCGCCTGACCGCCGACGGACACCTCGTGTGCGTCCACGACCGCCGCGTCAACCGTACGTCCAACGGCCGGGGCGCGGTCTCCGCCCTGGAGCTGGCCGAGCTGGCCGCCCTGGACTTCGGCTCCTGGAAGACGCGCGCGTCCTGCCGGGACGCCCCCCGGCGGGACGGCCTGCGGCGGGGCGATTCCCGGCGGCACGACTTCTGCGGGAGCGACTCCTGGCAGGACAGGGACGAGGAGCCCGACTGGGAGCACCGGCCCGAGGACCGGGAGGAGACCTCCGTCCTCACCCTGGAACGGCTGCTCGAACTCGTCGCCGACGCGGACCGCCGGGTGGAGCTGGCCATCGAGACCAAGCACCCCACGCGCTGGGCGGGGCAGGTGGAGGAGCGGCTGCTGACGCTGCTGAAGCGGTTCGGACTCGACGCGCCGACCTCCCCCGACCGGTCCCAGGTGCGCGTGATGAGCTTCTCCGCCCGCTCGCTGCACCGGGTACGGGCCGCCTCGCCGACGCTGCCGACGGTGTACCTGATGCAGTTCGTCCCGCCCCGGCTGCGCGACGGGCGGCTGCCCGCGGGCGTGGGGATCGCCGGTCCCTCGATCCGGATCGTGCGCAATCACCCCGCGTACGTCGAGCGCCTGAAGCGGGCCGGCCACCAGGTGCACGTGTGGACCGTGAACGAGCCGGAGGACGTGGATCTCTGCGTCGGCCTGGGCGTCGACGCCATCATCACCAACCGTCCGGGCGCGGTGCTGCGCCGGCTCGGCCGCTGATCCCGCGCCGGCCCCGCGTCCGCCGGGATCGTCCGCTCCCGCCGGAACCCGCTGGTCGCGCGGGGTCGTCCGCTCCCGCCGCCGTCCTCGGGTCCCGCCGGAATCCCTCGCTCCCGTCGCGGGCCTTGACCCGGCGGCCGGACTGTTCCATCCTCCCTTTTCGGCCACACCGATGAAATCCAGCCATACGGTCACGAGGAGTGCTCCGGCGCGTCCGGCGCGCGTTCGGTGCGTGTTCGATCGTTTCGGATGCGTCACCGGGCGTGGATCGGCCGGTTTCCGGTCCAGGCCATTGGGGCATCCACACCGTGGCGTGGGGCGAAGGAGGTCTCGGGGGTGGCGTTGGTGGTGGCACAGGAGGTGCCCACGTCGTCGAGCATGGCCGTTCCCCACGGTCCGGCAGGCGTGGGGGAAGCGAGACGTCGTATGCGCGATCAACTGCGCAGGGACGGCGTAGCGGAATCGGTCGTCGACGACGCCGTACTGATCCTTTCCGAACTCTTGAGCAACGCGTGCAAACACGGCCGGCCGCTGGGCGACGCCCTGGCCGGTGACGGCGACGTCCGGGCCGCGTGGCGGGTGGAACCGGACGGCCGGCTCGTCGTCGAGGTCACGGACGGCGGCGGCCCGACCCGCCCGGCGCCGGCCACCCCGTCGGTCACCGCGCACGGCGGCCGCGGGCTGAACATCATCACCGCGCTGGCCGACGACTGGGGCGTACGGGACGACGCCCGGGGCGAGGTCACGGTCTGGGTCGTCGTCCACGACGACGTGTACGACCCGGACGCCGGGCGCCGCCGCGACGGCCTCGCCCCGCGGATCGCGGCCCCGGCCGCGCCCCGGATCCCCGGCCCGGACCTCAGGAGCGCGTTCGACGAACGGGGCTGAGCGGCGGCTTCGGTGCCCGGCCCGCTCCCGCGTCACCGGCACGGGTGGCCCGGTCGCCCGCGGGTCGCGCCGTCGTCCACAGGATCCCGGCCGCCGCGGCGGGAACGGCTAGGCTCGCGCCCGTACGAGACGAGCCGTAACCGGGAGACACCACGATGGCCAAGAAGCGACCCCAGACGAAGGCCAAGCGCCCGCAGCTCGGCGACGCCGAGATCCCGGTGGTCGGCGCCCGCGAACCGTGCCCCTGCGGCAGTGGCCGCCGCTACAAGGCCTGCCACGGCCGGGCCGCCGCCCAGGCCGTGACCGAGCTGGTGCAGCGCCCGTTCGAGGGGCTGCCGGGCGAGTGCGACTGGGTCGCGCTGCGCGAGCTGGTGCCCGCCGCCACGGTCGAGCTGACCCTCAAGGACGGCCTCCCCGAGGGCGTGCCGTCGGTCACGCTGGCCACGGTGCTGCCGATGGCCTGGCCCGCCCTGCGCCGCGACGACGGCTCGGTGCTGCTCGGCCTGCAGAACGACACCGCGTCGGGCGACCTCAGCCGCGACCTCGCCGATACCCTCCAGCGCGCCCTGACCGCCGAGCCGGGCACGCCCGTGCAGGGCCGCCGCGCACCGGCCGACGGTCCGCGGCTGCAGGATCTGCTCGACCCGGCAGGCGCGTTCGAGCCAGTTGTGCACAGCGGCTTCGAGTTCTGGGTCCCGGACCCGGAGAACGCCACGGCGGAGGTGACCGCCTCGCTGGAGCGGGCCAACGCCGCGGCCATCCCGACCGTGCGGCTCCAGGGCGTGGACGCCGCGTACTGGTGCGAGACGCCGGAGAAGAACCACCTGCGCTGGGTGATGCCGCACGCCGAGGAGCGTCTTCTGGACGCGCTCGCGCGGCTGCAGGCGGCGGGCCGGACCAGCCTCGGCGAGGGCACCCGGCTCGTCGGCTCCTTCCGTGCCCACGGGCTCACCGTGCCGGTCTGGGACCTGCCGAGCGGGGTCGGCGCGCAGGACGTGGAGAAGCCGGCCGCCGTGTTCGCCGAGCACCTCGCCGAGGCCCTGGCCTCGGACGCGCCGCTCACCGCGGACGAGCGGCGGGCCCGCGGCGGCCTGACCAACCGCCAGGTCACCCTCAGCTGACGCCGCCCCCGGGAAGCCGGTTCGGCCGGCCGGCCGAACCTCTCCCGCGGTGCGGACGGCCCGGGCCGTAACTCCCGGTACGGACAGGCCGATCGGTGACCGGAAAAGCAGAGATCGAATTTGCGAACCGCCGATCTCTTGTTACCGTTCCAGTAGCCCGGTTGCTGGTGCATCCCCCGTCGCCAGCAACCGGGTCTTTCCATGTCCGCGGTCCTGCACGGTGCGCAGTCGCCCGTCAACTCCCCGTTTCCACGGGCGAGTTGCTCGCGGACCGCAGCAGCAGCGGCCCGCTCCCGGTCCGGCGCGCGAACTCCGTGACGGCCGTGTAGGCGGCCGGCGCCGCCCGCAGACGCTCCCGGGGCGTCTCGCACAGCCCCGGCTCGCCCCCGGCGCCCACCGCGCAGTGCAGCCGCACGGCGCGGGAGCCGGGTCCCAGGAGGCTCAGCACGGCGTGCAGCGCGTCGCCGGTGAGGTTGCGGTAGTAGGTCCGCGCCCAGGTCTCCTCGCCCTGCGTCAGGACGCACGTCTGCGCCTCGACGCCGCCGGGGGCGGCGATCTCGGGACCACAGCGCACGGCGGTGGCCCGGCCGGGATCCAGGCGCGGCGGGGAGGGGGCGGGGCGGGCGGCGCGCGCCTTGCCGTCGCCGGGGAGCGCGGCATCGCCGCCGGCAGGCGCCGCGGTGTCACCGCTCCGCGCGGGGAACCGTGCGGCCGGGCGGCCCTCCTCCCCCGCGGATCCCACGGCCGCCCCGAATCCCGCGGACCCCGCGGACGCCACGGCGAGCGGCAGGACGACCGCGCACGCCACGACGCCGATGAGCACCAGCAGACGGACACGCCGGGGATCCGGCCCGTCGTGGACGGCCTGCGGCGGCCTCGCGGCACGGTGTCTCCCGGCCCCGGCGCGGTGCCGGCCGGCCGTGCGGCGTCCCGGTCCCGGCCGGCGCGTCGCACGCCCGGCGCGGAGCGCCCGGCGACGCTCCCCGCGAGGCGGCGGGCCCGGCGCGGGGCGCACCGGCCTGTCGTCGTCCCCCGGCCGTCCCTCGGCGCGACGCACCGGCCCGTCGGCGTCACGCCCCCGGCCCCCGGTTCCGTGCGCCCCGTCTCCGGCGCCGTGCTTCCCAGAACGAAGCGGCATGGAGCGGACGATAACGACCACGGGCGGGAGCCGAGTCCCGCGCGCGCCGACACCCCTACAACTCGGGCGCGCTCACACCCGTACGAGTGAGGGCCTCGACCGCGGCGTCCACCACGGCCTCCACGTCCGGCACCCACGGCGCGGCCGAGCCCGGCAGCGGCGCGCGCTCCCAGCGGACGGCGCCGTGGCCCGTCTCGGACGGGGGCAGCGCGAGGTAGCCGCCCTGGCCGTGGAAGCGGAGGGAGCCGGGCACGAAGTCCTTGGCGTACAGCAGCTCGCCCAGCTGCTCCATGGAGTACGGCCGCACGAGGATCGACCAGCGCGTGGGGGAGGCGACGACGGGGCCGAGGCGCATGCCGGCGCGGTCCAGCGCCTCCAGGGCGTGGGCGGCCGGCAGCGCGGGCAGGGAGACCGCGCACGGCGCCCTGCCGCCGGTGGCCAGGATGATCGGCGCGGTGGGCCGGTTGGTCCACCACCAGCGCACCATGCGCGCGTCGGTGGTGGCCGCGAGGAGGCCGGGGTCGAAGGGGTGTGCGCCCGGCACCGTGCACTCCGGGTCGGGGCAGCCGCAGCGGGACCGCCCCTGCGGGTTCGCCGTCACGCCCGGGAGTACGGGCCACTGCCATCGCGTCGCGAAGGTCAGGGCCGCGCTGACCGGCTCAGGCTTTCCGTCCTTCCGCTGGGACAGGAGCCTGCGTCGCCTTCCGAGGATCTCGCGCATGAGCGCTCGTTCCTTTCCGTTGCACCGCTGGCAACACCGTGGTCCACATCACAACATGTGTCGATCACTTCACTGTGCGTACCTGTTGGCGCATCACACCCCCGCCGGAGGCGAGGGGAACCCCTACGGGCCGAGCGTGGGCTGCGTCCCCGTCCATGCCGCGTCTGTCAAAAGCATGGCCGTGGCGTGGGGTGGCGAAGTCTGGCGTTTTGCCGCCCGCGTATGTCTCTCCGCCTCCGTCACGGGAGGATGGGGCACGGTCGTCGGTGGTTAAGACGCCCGGGTCGGTCACCAGGTTCCCGGGTGACCCTCGGTCACCCCTGGCCTTTCACCGAGTACGTACCCATCACAACCGCTGTGACGCTCCGTGGAGCAAGCCCAGTCGACCGCAACAAGCCGTTGACCGGAGCAGTTTCAAGCCAACTTTGCCCTGCGACAAAGAGATCACACAAGTCCCCGGGACACCAGTAATCCCCGCAGGACAATGCTGGACATCCCCTCACGAGTCCGTGTACATGTGGAGACACTGCTGGCGGCGCAGAACGACATGGGGGTTTGCGATGCTTTTGGGCAGTACGCACCGGCCGGAAAGCCGGACACCATGAACGCTCCGCACCCTCCGAAAGTGGCCGGAATCGATTCAACGGTTCCCTCCCCCGCCCAGACTGTCGCGCCCGCCGCGCAGGGTTCCTCCCCCGCCGCCCCGCTCCCTCCCGCGCCCCCTCCCGGCGCCCTGCTCCAGGACCGCCTGGCCGGCTGGGTGTCGGACCTGACGACCCTCCACGAACTCACCGGACGGCTGGCCCGCACCGGCGCGCTCCCCGAAGCGCTCCAGGAGGTGCTGCGCGCCGGAGCCGCCCTGGTGGGCGCCCGGCGCGGCCTCCTCGTGCTGGAGCCGGGCGACGGACTCGGCCCCGCCACCACGACCGGCCTGGGCCTGGGCCGGGCCGACCTCGGCCACCTGGAGACCGTGCCGCGCGGCGCGACCCCGTACGGACGGATCCTCGACGGCCCGCCCGGTTGCGCGGACGGCGTCGCCCAGCCCGACCTGTTCGCCGAGGAGGGCCTGGACCCGCGCCACCGCGAGGTCGCCGCGCGCCTCGGCTACGCCGCCAGTTACGCCCTCCCCCTGTCGCCCGAGTCCACGGGCCGGCTGGGCGTCGCCGTGTGGCTCTACGACGAGCCCGCCGAGCCCGCCGAGCGGCAGCGCCACCTCGTCGGCCTGTACGCCCGGTACGCCGCCGAGCACCTCGCCCGGCTCGTCGAGGTCGAGCGCACACGCGCGCGCATGGCGACGATGTCCGAGGAACTGCTGCCCACGCGCCTGCCGCGGGTGCCCGGCGTCCGGCTCGCCGCGCGGCACCGCACCGGACCGCGCGGCGGCGGCGACTGGTTCGACGCGCTGCCGCTGCCGGACGCCGCCCTCGGCCTCGCCGTCGGGTCCGTCACCGGCTCCGGGCCCGGCGCGGTCGCCGCGATGGGCCGGCTGCGGGCGTCCCTGCGGGCGTACGCCGTGATGGAGGGCGAGGACCCGGTCGCCGTCCTGTCCGACCTGGAGCTGCTGCTGCGGCTGACCGAGCCCGCCCGCTCGGCCACCGCCCTGTTCGGCTACTGCGAGCCGGCCCTGCGGCGGATCACGCTGGCCGGGGCCGGGCACAGCCCGCCGCTGCTGATCGGCCGGCGGCGCACGGAGTTCGTGGAGACCTCCGTCTCCGCGCCGCTGGGCATGCTCGCCTGCTGGGAGGCGCCGAGCGTGGAGATCCACGCGGAGCCGGGGGAGACGGTCCTGCTCTACACCGACGGGCTGCTCCAGCGCACCGGCGACCCCGCCGACCGCGCCTTCGCCCGGCTGCACGCGGCGGCGGCCGGCGTGCCCAGGGCGGTGCGGCGCGACCCCGGCGCCGTCGCGGACCACGTCCTGCGGACCGTGCTGCCGGACGCCGCGGACGCGGCCGGCGGCGGGGAGGACGTCGTGCTCCTCGCGGCGCACTTCGAGTAGCGGGCCCGCGTTCCTGCGGCCCGGTCCCCGCTCCCGCACGACCGTACGATGATGGGGGTGTCTCCCGTCCGAGCGGAGCCGACAGCTCGGGGGAGCGCCCCCCGCGCGAGCGGAGCCGGCAGTTCGGTGGGGTGCCCCCTGCTCGAGCGGAGCCGACAGCTCGGGGGAGGGTCCAGTGCCGTATCGAGGAGGATGACCGTGGCCGAGGAACTCACCCCGGCGGTGTCCGGTGCCGCTGCCGCCGCAGCGGACCCGGAAGCGCCCGAGGAGCCCATCAAGCAGCGCAAGAACGGCCTGTACCCGGGCGTGTCCGACGAGCTCGCCGAGAACATGCGGAGCGGCTGGGCCGACACCGAGCTGCGCGACCTGGAGCCGATCCCGCAGGCCGCCCGGACCGCCGCGCGCCGCGCGGCGCTGTCCGCGCGCTTCCCCGGCGAGCGCCTGGTCGTCCCCGCGGGCAACCTCAAGACCCGGTCGAACGACACCGAGTACCCCTTCCGGGCCTCCGTCGAGTACGCCTACCTCACCGGCAACCAGACCGAGGACGGCGTCCTGGTCATGGAGCCCACGGCCGACGGCCACCGGGCCACGATCTACCTCCTGCCGCGCTCGGACCGGGAGAACGGCGAGTTCTGGCTGGACGGCCAGGGCGAGCTGTGGGTCGGCCGCCGCCACTCCCTCGCCGAGGCCGAGCATCTGTACGGCATCCCCGCCTCCGACGTGCGCGAGCTGGCCGGCAGGCTGCGCGAGGCGACCGGGCCGGTGCGGGTCGTGCGCGGCCACGACGCCGGCATCGAGGCCGCGCTGACCGACAAGGTCACCGCCGAGCGGGACGAGGAGCTGCGGGTCTTCCTCTCCGAGATGCGGCTGGTCAAGGACGACTTCGAGATCGGCGAGCTGCAGAAGGCCGTCGACTCCACCGTGCGCGGCTTCGAGGACGTGGTGAAGGTCCTGGACAAGGCGCAGGCGACGAGCGAGCGCTACATCGAGGGCACGTTCTTCCTCCGTGCCCGGGTGGAGGGCAACGACGTCGGCTACGGCACCATCGCCGCCGCCGGCCCGCACGCCTGCACGCTGCACTGGGTGCGCAACGACGGCCCGGTCCGCTCCGGCGACCTGCTCCTGCTGGACGCGGGCGTGGAGACGCACACGTACTACACCGCCGACGTCACGCGCACCCTGCCCGTCAGCGGCCGCTACAGCGAGATCCAGCGGAAGATCTACGACGCCGTGTACGAGGCCCAGGAGGCCGGCATCGCGGCCGTCCGGCCGGGCGCCAAGTACCGCGACTTCCACGACGCGGCGCAGCGCGTGCTGGCCGAGAAGCTCGTCGCCTGGGGGCTCGTCGAGGGCCCGGTGGAGCGGGTGCTGGAGCTGGGGCTGCAGCGCCGCTGGACGCTGCACGGCACCGGGCACATGCTCGGCATGGACGTCCACGACTGCGCGGCGGCGCGGACGGAGACGTACGTGGACGGCGTCCTGGAGCCGGGCATGGTGCTCACCGTCGAGCCGGGGCTGTACTTCCAGGCCGACGACCTGACCGTGCCCGAGGAGTACCGGGGCATCGGCGTGCGGATCGAGGACGACATCCTGGTCACCGAGGACGGCAACCGGAACCTGTCGGCGGCGCTGCCGCGCCGGTCCGACGAGGTGGAGGCGTGGATGGCGGCCCTGAAGGGCTGAGCGGCGGCCCCGCGGCGCCGGTCACGGGCCGGTACGACGCGATGGCCGGGCACCCCGCGGGGTGCTCGGCCATCGGTGCGTCCGGGGGCGGCCGACGCGCGCCGGGGTTCCCGTGCCCGGGGGCTTCCGTGGACGGCTCCCGGTCCGGCGCCGGACCGCGCCGGGGGCCCGACGCGGCGGCGGGCCGGGCGGCCGCGGCGCGCCCCGGACGTCACACCGCTGCCAGGGGCGCGCCCTTGCGCCACTTCACGGTCTTGTCGAAGCTCACCACCGCGCCGCTCCGGCCCGGTGCGCTGCCGATGTGGACGTGGTCGGCGAGTTCCCGGATGAGGCACAGGCCCCGGCCGTGCTCGGCGTCCACGGGCGCGGGGCGGACCGCCGGCGCGCCCGGGGCGGGGAAGCCGGGGCCCGCGTCGGTGACCTCGATGCGGCACATCTGGCCGTCGAGATAGGCGGTGACCCGGTACGCCTCGGAGCAGCCGCGCCCCCTGCCCCCGCCGTGCTCCACCGCGTTGGCGCAGGCCTCGCTGAGGGCGACGGACAGGTCGTAGGAGATCTCGGGGTCGACGCCCGCGGTCTCCATGGTGCCGAGCAGCATGCGCCTGGCCAGCGGCACGCTCGCGGCCTCCCGCCGCAGATGGAGTGACCACCAGATGCTCATGCTCCAGCCTCCCGGCCGCGGCTCGACATACCGTTACGTATTGCCCCCCGTGCTCGAACGTAAGCGCAGAGTTCGCGTGATACCGCCCATACGGCGGATGTGCCGCCGCCGTGCCGGGTGTATGCGGGACGGGTGGTACCAGACGGTTCAGACGGTGACCTTCCGGTCGTAGCGCATCTTGCGGACCTGCCGTACGGCGGGGCGGCGACCAGTGGGATGATGAGCCCGCCATGACTGCCCCCCACCAGCGCACGGCGCGCTCCGGAGACGGCCTCCGGATGCTGCGGGCCGCGGTGTTCGCCGCGGTCTGCGTCGTGCTGGCCGCGGCGGGGCACTCCCTGGCCTCCTACGCCACCGTTCCGCTGTGGACGCTGGGCGCGGGATTCCTCGGGGCGTTCGTGGTCGCGGCGCCGCTCGCCGGACGCGCGCGCTCGCTGCCCGGGACCGCGGCGCTGCTGGCGGCCGGCCAGACCGCGCTGCACACGCTGTTCGGGATGGGCCGGCACGGCACGGCGACGGTCGCGGACCCCCCTGCCGACGCCACGCTGGTCGAACAGGCGGCGCGGCTGGTGTGCGGGACCACCGCGGCGGCGATCAGCCCGGCCCAGGCGCAGCGCATCCTCGCCGACGCCCGGCTCCGTCCCGACACCGGCCTCCAGACCGGCACCGCGCACCACCCGGCCGACGCCCTGTCGGCCGCCGCCGGTTCCCCGGCGGCGCTGCTGCCGTCCCTGCCGATGCTGCTCGGCCACGTCCTCGCGGCGATCGCCGCCGGCTGGCTGCTGCGCCACGGGGATCTGGCCGTGGCGCGGCTCGTCGACCTGTCGGCGCACACCGTCGCCGAGGGCGCGCTCGTACGGTCCCTGCGCGGGGCGCTCGCGCTGGTGCGCGCCCTGCACGCCGGGCTCCCGGCCGCGCCCGGGGCGGGTCCGCGCCCGCCCCGTACCGCCCTGCTCGCGCCGCCGTGCCCGCACACCGCCGCACTCCAGCACACGGTGATCCGGCGCGGCCCGCCGGCCGCCGCCCTCGCCCTCGCCGCCTGACGCGCCACGACACCGCTCCGCCCTCCGCACCCCGGAAGCGGGGAGGGCCGCGGCCGTCCTGCGGCACGCGCGCGCGCCGCCGCCTTCCGGCGGCCCGCCCCGGCCCGGCGCCCCGCGGCCCGTTCCGCCGCGGCCTGCGGCGGCCCGCTCCGGCCCGGTGCCCGTTCGCCGTCCCCGGCGTCCGGCCGCCTTCCCGGTGCCCGTGTCCGCCGTTCCCGGTGCCCCTGGCGGGCTCCCGTGCCAAAAGCCCGTCCCGCGCGCATCCCTCCTCGTCGTCCACCTCACTCGAAGCGGAGTGCTCCTGTCATGAAGGCCACGAAGGCCGTGAAGGCTTCCCGTGTCGCCGCCGGCGCCGCCGCCGGCGCCGCCGTCCTCGTCCTGTCCTCCCCCGCCTTCGCGCACGTCACCGTGCAGCCGGACGGCCCGGCCGCCAAGGGCGGCTACGCGGTCGTCGACTTCAAGGTCCCCAACGAGCGCGACAACGCCTCCACCACCAAGCTGGAGGTCTCCTTCCCCACCGACCACCCGCTGGCCTCGGTGATGCCGGAGCCGGTCGCCGGCTGGACCGTCGAGGTCACCAAGTCCCGGCTGGACAAGCCCCTGGAACTGCACGGCGAGAAGATCGACGAGGCCGTCACCAAGGTCACCTGGACCGCCGACGGCAAGGGCATCCGGCCCGGCTTCTTCCAGAAGTTCCCCGTCTCCGTCGGCGCGCTGCCCGAGGACGCCGACCAGCTCGTCTTCAAGGCGGTCCAGACGTACTCCAACGACGAGGTCGTGCGCTGGATCGAGGTGCCCCAAGAGGGCCAGGAGGAGCCCGACAACCCGGCCCCGGTGCTGGAGCTGTCCGCCGCCTCCGAGGACGGGCACGCGCACGACTCGTCCGACGAGGAGTCCTCCGACGACGCCCGGTCCGCCGCCACGGACACCGCCGCCGAGGAGGAGGACTCCTCCGACGGCACCGACACCACCGCCCGCGTCCTCGGCATCGTCGGCATCGTCGTCGGCGCGGTGGGCGTGGCGTACGGCGTGCTCGCCCAGCGCCGGCGCGCCGGCGCCTGATCCCCCCCTTCACGGTGTGCGCCGGGCGTCGGACGACCCCGGCGCACACCGGACACTCACATCTGGGACATTTTTCCATGCGCAAGAAGACGTTCGCCGCGGCCGCGCTGCTCGCCGCCGCCTCCCTGACCCTGACCGCGTGCGGCGGCGGCGAGGACACCGCCGCCCAGCCCGTCTCCGTGGTCTCCGAGGAGGCGGGCGCCCAGCGGGCCGCCACCGTCCTCGACAAGCCGTTCGAGAAGCCGGACCTGGTCCTCACCGACACCCGGGGCGAGAAGTACGACCTCCGCGAGGAGACGGCGGGCAAGCCGACGCTGGTCTACTTCGGCTACACCCACTGCCCCGACGTCTGCCCGCTGACGATGAACAACATCGCGGTGGCCAAGAAGCAGCTGCCCGAGGCGGAACAGGACGAGCTGCGCGTCGTGTTCGTCACCACCGACCCCGAGCGCGACACCCCGTCCGAACTCGGCAAGTGGCTCAAGGGCATCGATCCGCAGATCGTCGGCCTGACCGGCGACTTCGCCACCGTCCAGGCCGGCGCCCGCACCCTCGGCATCTCCATCGAGGCGCCGCACAAGGACGAGAACGGCAAGGTCGTCTCCACCCACGGCACCCAGGTGGTCGCGTTCTCGCCGAAGACCGACGACGGGTACGTCCTCTACGGCGAGGACGCCACGGTCGAGGACTACACCCGGGACCTCCCCCGGATCGTCAAGGGGGAGAAGCCGTGAGAGGCCTCGCGGGGCCCGCCGCGGCGCTCGCCGGCGCCCTGCTCCTCGCGGGCTGCGGCGGGGACGGCGCGGACGCCGCCGACCTCTCGGTCAGCGCCGCCTACATGCCGCAGCCGGTCTCCGCCTCCATGGCGGCCGGTTTCCTCACCATCACCAACGAGGGCGGCGCCGAGGACCGGCTGACCTCGGTCACGAGCGATGCCGCGGACGAGGTCACGGTGCACGAGACCGCCGACGGGACCATGCGGGAGGTGCGCGCCCTCACCGTCCCGGCGCACGGCCGGCTCGTCCTGGAAAGCGGCGGCGACCATCTGATGTTCGAAAAACTGAGGCGCCGCCCGAAGGAGGGTGAGACGGTCTCCGTCGAGCTGCGTTTCGCCCACTCCGACCCCGTCCGGGTCGACATACCGGTGAAGCCGGCCACCTACACCCCGCCGACCGGACACTGAGGGAGGGACCACCTTGACGCAGACCATCGCCCCCCGCGTCCGGACCCTGGTGCTGCTGCTCCTGGCCGTCACCGGCGCGCTGCTCGCCGGCGCCGGCCCCGCCTCCGCGCACGCCGCGCTGACCGGCAGCGACCCCCGGCAGGGGGCGGTGGTCGACCGGGCCCCGGCCCAGGTCTCGCTGACCTTCTCCGAGCGGGTCGCGGTGGACGGCGACGCGCTGCGCGTGCTCGACCCCCGGGGCAAGCGCGTCGACGACGGCGAGCCGGCCGGTGCCGGCGGCACCACGTACACGGTGCGGCTGCACTCCGGCCTGCCCGACGGCACGTACACGGTGACCTACCGGGTGGTGTCGGCGGACAGCCACCCGGTGGCCGGCGCCTTCACCTTCTCCATCGGCGCCCCGTCCAAGACCTCCGTCCCGGTGGCCGGCCAGGAGGCGGGCGGCGGGATCGTCGGCCTGCTGTACGGCGCCGGGCGGTACGTGTCGTACGCCGGCTTCGTCGTGCTGGCCGGCGGGGCCGCCTTCGTCCTGGCCTGCTGGCAGCGCGGCTCGGGGGTGCGGGCGGTGCAGCGGCTGGTCGTCTCCGGATGGCTCGCGCTCACCGCGGCCACCCTCCTGCTGCTCCTGCTGCGCGGCTCCTACACCGGCTCCGGCAAGCTCGGCGACGTCTTCGACCTGACCCTGCTGGGGCAGGTGCTGCAGACCAAGGCGGGCGCCTCGCTGGTGTCCCGGCTGCTGCTGCTCGCGGCGGCGGCGCTGTTCATCGCCGTGCTCTTCGGGGCGTACGCCAAGCAGGTGGCGGACGCGGACGGCACGGACGGGACCGGCGACGAGGAGGCGGCCAAGGAGAAGCGGGACCTGACCTTCGGGCTCGCCGTCGGCGGGGCCGTCGTCGCGGCCGGGCTCGCGGCGAGCTGGGCGATGGCCGAGCACGCCTCCACCGGGCTCCAGCCCGGCGTCGCCATGCCGGTCGACATCGTGCACCTGCTCGCCGTCGCCGCCTGGCTCGGCGGGCTCGCCGCCCTGCTCGTGGCGCTGTACCGGACGCCCGGGGAGGCGCCCGTCGAGGCCGTCGCCGTGCGCCGGTTCTCGCGGGTCGCGTTCGGCAGCGTGCTCGCGCTGGCCGCGACCGGGATCTACCAGTCCTGGCGCCAGCTCGGCTCGTGGACGGCGTTCACCGACACCCGGTACGGGCAGCTGCTGCTCGTCAAGCTCGGGCTCGTGGTGGTGCTGGTCGGCGTCGCGTCCTTCTCGCGGCGGTGGACGGCGCGGCTGGCGGAGGCGGGACCCGCCGCGGTGCGCGGACGGGCCGCGGAACCGGCCGGGGACCGCGCCGCGGAACCGGGCGAGGAGCACGTCACGGAGCCCGGGAAGGAGCACGTCGCGGAGCCCGGGAAGGAACGCGTCGCGGTCCGGGCCGCCGCCGGTGACCCCGAGCGGGCCGCCCAGCTCGCCCGGCAGCGGGCCGCGGTGGAGGCCGCGCGCCGCAAGCGGCTGCGGGACGCCGACCCGGCTCGGTCCGGGCTGCGCCGCTCGGTGCTCGCCGAGGCCGGCGTCGCCGTCGTCCTGCTCGCCGTCACCACCGCGCTGACCCAGACCGAGCCGGGACGCACCGAGGAGGGGGCCCGGGCGGCCGCCTCGTCCGCCGCGTCGTCGTCCGGGGCGCTGACCCTGGACCTGCCCTTCGACACCGGCGGCGAGGACGGCGAGGGCGTCGTGCGCATCGACCTCGACCCCGCGCGCGTGGGCGGCAACACCCTGCACGTCTACGTCGAGCGGCCCGACGGCCGCGCCTTCGACGTCCCCGAGCTGAAGATCGCTCTCACCCTCCCGTCCCGGGACATCGGGCCGCTGCCCGTCGTCCCCGACCACATCACCACCGGACACTGGTCGGCGAGCGGAGTGCAGATCCCCATGGGCGGCGACTGGAAGATCGCCGCGACCGTGCGGACCTCCGACATCGACCAGGTGACCGTCTCCAAGAACGCGCAGATCGGCTGAACCGCACCATGGCTGACCAGTCCATTCCGGGGGCCCGTACCCCCGAGACGGCCCCCGGGGGGGCCCGGGAAGGCGCCCTGAAGGGGTCGTCGAACGGGTCCTCGAAGGGATCCCTGCGGGGGTCCGCGAAGAGCCCCGCGAAGGAACCCGCCGAGGAGTCCTCACGGGTGTCCCCGGAGGAGTCCGCGGCGGGGCCCCGGCCGGGGGCCCGCTCCGGGACGGCCCCCGGGGAGGGGATCTCGCGTCGCCGGCTCCTCGGCACCGCCGGCGCCACCGGGCTCGTGCTCGGTGCGGCGGGCGCGGCGGCGGGGTACGCGGCCCGGCCCGCCGAGGCCGTGCCGCTCACCTCGCTCGGCGCCGGCCGGGTGATGTTTCACGGGAAACATCAGCCCGGCATCACCACGCCGATGCAGGCGCGCGGACACCTCGTCGCCTTCGACCTGGCGGCGGGCGCCGGCCGCAGGGAGGCCGCCGCGCTGCTGCGTCGCTGGTCGGAGACGGCCCGGCGGCTGATGACGGGCGAGCCGGCCGCCCAGGGCGACACGGACGTGGCCCGCGACGCCGGGCCGTCGTCCCTGACCCTCACCTTCGGCTTCGGCCACAGCTTCTTCGGCAGGACCGGGCTGGAGAAGCAGCGCCCGGCCGCCCTGGACCCGCTGCCCGCCTTCTCCTCCGACCATCTCGACAAGGCCCGCAGCAACGGCGACCTGTGGGTGCAGATCGGCGCCGACGACGCCCTGGTCGCCTTCCACGCCCTGCGCGCGATCCAGAAGGACGCCGGCTCCGCCGCCCGGGTCCGCTGGCAGATGAACGGCTTCAACCGCTCGCCGGGCGCCACCTCACGGCCCATGACGACCCGCAACCTGATGGGCCAGATCGACGGCACCCGCAACCCCGCGCCGACGGACTCCGACTTCGACCGGCGGATCTTCGTCCCCGAGTCCGGGGAGCCGGCCTGGATGGCGAACGGCTCCTACGTCGTCGTCCGCCGGATCCGCATGCTCCTCGACGACTGGGAGCGGCTCCCGGTCGAGGAGCAGGAGGCCGTCATCGGACGCCGCAAGTCCGACGGGGCGCCGCTCACCGGGGGCACCGAGACGACCGAGATGGACCTGGAGAAGACCGACGCCCGGGGCAACCTGGTCGTCCCCGTCAACGCGCACGCCCGGATCACCCGGCCCGACCAGAACGGCGGCGCGGCCATGCTCCGCCGCCCCTTCTCGTACCACGACGGCTTCGACGCCGACGGCACCCCGGACGCCGGACTGCTGTTCATCTGCTGGCAGGCCGACCCGCTGCGCGGCTTCGTGCCGGTGCAGCGCAAGCTGGACCGGGGAGACGCCCTGTCGCCGTTCATCCGGCACGAGGCGAGCGGCTTGTTCGCGGTGCCGGGGGGAGCGGCCGAAGGGGAGTACGTGGGGCAGCGGCTGCTGGAGGGATGAGGGTCGCCTCACGGGAGCACGAAGGAGGGCGGGTGTCGCCCCGGGGAGTGGCCGGGACGGCAAGCGCACCCGGCGTCCGGCCGCGGCCCATTAGGGTGAGCTCATGGCAGCGAGCTATGCGTATCTCGGCCCCGAGGGCACCTTCACCGAAGTCGCCCTGCGCACCCTGCCCGAGGCGGCCACGAGGGAACTCGTCCCGTACGTGTCCGTGCAGTCCGCGCTGGACGCGGTGCGGAACGGGGAGGCCGAGGCCGCGTTCGTGCCGATCGAGAACTCCGTCGAGGGCGGCATCACCACCACCCTGGACGAGCTGGTCGCGGGCAAGCCGCTGATGATCTACCGCGAGGTGCTGCTGTCGATCACCTTCGCGCTGCTGGTCCGCCCCGGCACCGAGCTGTCCGACATCAAGACGGTCACCGCCCATCCGGCCGCGCAGCCGCAGGTGCGCAACTGGCTGAGGGCGAACCTCCCGGACGCCGTCTGGGAGTCGGCCGCCTCCAACGCGGACGGCGCCCGCCTGGTCCAGGAGGGGCGGTACGACGCCGCCTTCGCCGGCGAGTTCGCCGCCGCCCGGTACGGGCTGGAGGCGCTGGAGACCGGGATCCACGACGCGGAGAACGCCCAGACGCGGTTCGTGCTGGTGGGCCGGCCCGCCCGGCCCGCGGCGCCGACCGGCGCGGACAAGACGTCCGTCGTGCTGTGGCAGCGCGACGACCACCCCGGCGGCCTGCGCGACCTGCTGGGCGAGTTCGCCACGCGGGGCATCAACCTGATGCTGCTGCAGTCCCGCCCCACCGGTGCCGGCATCGGCAACTACTGCTTCTGCATCGACGCCGAGGGCCACATCTCCGACCGCAGGGTCGCCGAGGCCCTGATGGGCCTGAAGCGGATCTGCCTCCAGGTACGCTTCCTGGGTTCGTATCCGCGCGCGGACGTGGCCGTGGCGGACGTACGCCGCCCGCTGCCGGGCACCTCCGACGAGGAGTTCGTGGCGGCGGCGGACTGGGTGGCGCGGTGCCAGGACGGCCGGTTCTAGGGACCGGGGCCGCCGGTACCGAGCGGGCCTGACCGGTCCTACCTGCATACCTTCGGTTGTCCACAGACGTTATCCACAGGCGGGTCCCCGGGCCTGGGGACAAGCCTGCCGCCAGGGGCGACAGAGTCGACAAATCACCCTGTGGACCTGTGCGGCGTCCACCGGCCCGCGGATCGGCCTTCGTTCGGCGTTTTCCCTTCGGCAACTCTTCCGGGTGACCTTTTTCCACTCGAAAGTGAGGGTGGAGTGGGTTTGCACCGTGAATTTCGAGGCGCGAACGCAGTTTCCGGAAGGATCAATTCCGAAGTCCACAGATCTTCCCCACAGCCTGTGGATAACCTTTCGGAAGGTGTGGACGCCTGTGGACAACCGGACTCAAGTCCCGCTCCTCACAAGGGAGACGAGTCAACCGGCCGCCTATCGTCCGACCCGTTCCGGGGAGCTCGGCACCTTTTATTGACAGCCGTCGGAACCCGGGGCATTTCGCTCGTAACGGAATGCGAGTCCCGGTCGGAACGGCACCCGGAACAGCGGGTCGTGGGCTGTCACCCCGCACCGGTAGCCTTGACCGCGTGATTGACCTTCGCCTGCTCCGTGAGGACCCCGACCGTGTGCGCGCCTCCCAGCGCGCCCGTGGAGAGGACGTCGCGCTCGTCGACGCCCTGCTGTCTGCCGACGAGCGGCGCAGGTCGTCCGGCGTCCGCTTCGACGAACTGCGTGCCGAGCAGAAGGCGCTCGGCAAACTCATCCCCAAGGCGGCCGGGGACGAGAAGGCCGAGCTGCTGAAGAAGGCGAGCCAGCTCGCCGCCGACGTCAAGGCGGCCGACGCCGAGCGCGACGCGGCCGACGCCGAGACCCAGCAGCTGCTGCTCCAGCTCGGCAACCTCGTCCACCCGGACGTGCCCGTGGGCGGCGAGGAGGACTTCGTCACGCTGGAGACGCACGGCACGATCCGCGACTTCGCCGCCGAGGGCTTCGAACCCAAGGACCACCTGGAACTCGGTCAGCTCCTCGGCGCCATCGACGTCGAGCGCGGCGCGAAGGTGTCCGGCTCCCGCTTCTACTTCCTCACCGGCGTCGGCGCCCTGCTGGAGCTGGCCCTGGTGAACGCGGCGATGGCGCAGGCCACGGCGGCCGGCTTCACGCCGATGCTGACCCCGGCGCTGGTCCGCCCCCAGTCGATGGCGGGCACCGGCTTCCTCGGCCAGGCGGCCCAGGACGTCTACCACCTCGACAAGGACGACCTGTACCTGGTCGGCACGTCCGAGGTGCCGCTCGCCGCGTACCACATGGACGAGATCATCGACGCCGACCGCCTGCCGCTGCGCTACGCGGGCTTCTCGCCCTGCTTCCGCCGCGAGGCCGGCTCGCACGGCAAGGACACCCGGGGCATCTTCCGCGTCCACCAGTTCGACAAGGTCGAGATGTTCTCCTACGTCGCTCCGGAGGAGTCGCAGGCCGAGCACCAGCGCCTGCTGGAGTGGGAGAAGCAGTGGCTGACCTCGCTGGAGCTGCCGTTCCGCGTGATCGACGTCGCCTCGGCCGACCTGGGCGCCTCGGCCGCCCGCAAGTTCGACTGCGAGGCGTGGATCCCGACCCAGGGCAAGTACCGCGAGCTGACCTCGACCTCGGACTGCACCGAGTTCCAGTCCCGCCGCCTGTCGATCCGCGTGCGCGAGGGCAAGCAGGTCCGCCCGCTGGCCACGCTCAACGGCACGCTGTGCGCCGTACCGCGCACGATCGTGGCGATCCTGGAGAACCACCAGCAGGCCGACGGCTCCGTGCGCGTGCCCGAGGTGCTGCGCCCCTACCTGGGCGGCCGGGAGATCCTGGAACCGGTCGCCGAGTGAGTACGACCGCTGCTCCGGGCTTTCCCCACCGGCTGATCGCCACCGACCTCGACGGCACGCTGCTGCGCTCCGACGAATCGATCTCCCGGCGTACCCGTGACGCGCTCGCCGCGGCGACCGCGGCGGGCGCCGCGCACATCGTCGTCACCGGCCGCGCGGTGCCCTGGACCCGGCACATCCTGGACGACCTCGGCTACGACGGTCTCGCCGTCTGCGGCCAGGGCGCGCAGGTGTACCACGCCGGGGAGCACCGCCTGCTCACCTCGGTGACCCTGGACCGGCAGCTGGCGGGCGTGGCCCTGGCGAAGATCGAGGCGGAGGTCGGCCCGCTGTTCCTGGCCGCCAGCCGCGACGGGCTGGACGGCGAGGTGCTGGTCGGCCCCGGGTACGAGGTCCACGGCGCGCTGCCCGCGATCCCGTTCACGGACGCGTCGGACCTGTGGACCGCGCCGCTGAACAAGATCTACATCCAGCATCCGACCCTCTCGGACGACGAACTGGCCAAGGTGGCCGACCAGGCCGCGGGCGGCTTCGTCACGGTCACCATGGCCGGTGAGGGCATAGTCGAACTGCTCCCCCTCGGCCTGTCCAAGGCGACGGGCCTGTCGCTGGCCGCCCGCCGCCTGAAGCTCAGGGCGGCGGACACGATCGCCTTCGGCGACATGCCGAACGACATCCCGATGTTCGCCTGGGCGTCGCGGGGAGTGGCGATGGCCAACGCCCATGCGGAGCTGAAGGCCGTCGCGGACGAGGTGACCTCCTCGAACGAGGAGGACGGCATCGCGGTGGTGCTGGAACGGCTGCTGGCGTAGCCGCCCACCCGGGCGGGCGGTGGCCCGGCGGCCCTCCGCGGGCCGTGCGGACTACCCCGCCCGGCCGCGACGTCCTTCCCGCCACAACGTCCTCCCCGCCCGGCGCGTCCGGACAGGGGCGGAACCCCCGTCCGGGCCGGGGCCGCTACTCCTCCCCGGCGAGCGTCAGCGACCGCAGTTTCCGCCCCGCGTACCAGGTCGCGAGGACGGTGACCGCCGCGAGCAGCACCGTCGCGGTGGGCAGCCCGACGTCCGAGATCACCAGCCCGCCGTCGGAGATCTTCTGGGCCACCGCCAGCGACCACTGCTGGACGCTCAGCGTGCGCGCCCCGGGGACCAGGCTGCCGAACAGGGCCTCCCAGACCAGCGCGTAGACCAGGCCGAACACCACCGCGTGCCGGGACACCGTGCCCAGCAGCAGGAAGAGCGCGGCGTAGGCGATGGAGGCGACGAGCGCGGCCACCGTGTAGGCGACGGCGACCTGCTGGCCGTTGCCGTTCAGGATCAGGCCGGCGATCAGGGTCGGCACCGCGGAGAAGACCATCGTCACGGCGATCGCGACGATCAGCTTGGTGGAGATGATGACCGGCCGTTTGACCGGCTTGGACAGCAGATACACCACCGAGCCGTCGTCGATCTCCGGTCCGATCGCGCCGGTTCCCGCGATGACGCCGATGATCGGGACCATGGTGGCGAGCGCGAACCCGCCCAGCACGTCCGCCGCCGTCTGGTCGTCGGCCCCGGCCAGGGCCCGCACCGCCACGGCGATCACCAGCAGGAGCAGCGGCAGCGCGCCCAGGACGAGGGCCCGGCGACGGCCGAGCAGGGCCCGGTAGGTGAGCCGGGCGACTGTGGGGTCGTACATCGTGGGCCTCCTACGCCGCGACCAGGTACGAGAAGACGGACTCGAGGGACTCGTCGGACGGCGAGACCGTGAGCAGGCGGATGCCGTGGTCGCGCGCCACCCGCGGCAGCAGGGCCGTGAAGCGGCCGAAGTCGACGGCCTGGACGCGCAGCGCGCCCTCGGTCACGTCCACCTCGATGCCGGACGTGGACGGGTCGGCGATCAGCGCTGCCGCCAGGGCGCGGTCGTCGCTGGAGCGCACCAGGTAGCGGTGCGGCCGGTCGGTCATCAGGCGGCGGATCCTGCGGAAGTCGCCGCTGGCCGCGTGCCGGCCCGCGACGACGACCTCGATGTGCCGGGCGAGCTGCTCGACCTCTTCGAGGATGTGGGACGAGAACAGCACCGTGCGGCCCTCGTCGCCCATGCGCCGCAGCAGTTCCATGAGCTGCATGCGCTGGCGCGGGTCCATGCCGTTGAAGGGCTCGTCGAGCAGCAGCAGCGACGGGTCGTGGACCAGCGCGGAGGCCATCTTCACGCGCTGCCGCATGCCCTTGGAGTAGGTGGCGATCTTCCGGTCCTGCGCGTACTCCATCTCGACGGTGGCGAGCGCCTTCTGCGCGGCCCGGGCGCCCAGACCGTGCAGCTCGGCGTTGGCCAGCACGAACTCGCGGCCGGTGAGGAAGTCGTACATCGCCTCGCGCTCGGGGACGACGCCGATGTGCCGGTAGATCCGCTCGTTGCGCCACACGGGCTGCCCGTCGAGGGTGACCGTGCCGGTGGAGGGGGCGAGGAAGCCGCCCATCATGTTGATGAGGGTGGACTTCCCGGCTCCGTTCGGGCCGAGGAGGCCGGTGACGCCGGGGCCGATCGTCATCGTGATGTCGTTGACGGCGACCACGTTGCCGAACCAGCGGGAGACGTGGTCCAGGGAGAGAGTCGTCACAGTCCCACCTTCTTGTAGCGGCGCGTCAGCAGGCCGTAGGCGGCGGCGATCAGGCCGAGGCAGACGAGGACGTAGACGACGCCCTCGGCGGTGCCCGGGCCCACCCCTCCGGGGAAGGCGGAGCTCGCGCCCAGGAACGCGGACTGCACGCCGTCGATGAGCGTGATCGGCGAGAACAGGCCGATCCAGGCGATGGCTCCGGTGCTGCCCTGCGCGTCCGCGATGGCCTGCAGGGTGGAGACCGCGCCGTAGGAGATGGTCAGCGCGGCGATCACGGCCGCGATGCCGAAGCCGCGGCGCGGGGTGACCGAGGCGATGACCAGGCCGATGCCGGAGAAGAGCAGGGAGAGCAGGGCCACCGAGACGAGTCCCTGCGCGAGCCCCTCGGTCTGGTCGGTGAAGTCGAGCTTGGCCAGCAGCGCGCCCGCGTACAGCACCAGCAGCGGGGCGGCGGTGAGGACGAACAGGGCCGACGCCAGTGCCGCGTACTTGGCGCGCACGTAGTCGGCGGTCTCGATGGGCCGCGAGAAGTACAGCGGCACGGTCCTGAAGCGCAGGTCGCGCGAGACGGACTGGGGTGCCTGCGAGGCGACGTACAGGCTGATCACGGCCTGCATGACGATCGCGTAGCGCGTGTAGTCGAGCGGCAGTTCCTTCCCCTTGGCGGCCACGGTGACGGCGACCATGATGGCCGCGGGCACGCACATCACCACGAACAGCAGCACCGGCAGCACCTTGGACTTCGCCGAGCGGCCGAGGCCGTAGGCGCCGCGCAGGGACTGCGAGTACAGGGAGCGGCGGGCGTAGGCCCGGCCCAGGCGGGGACCGTCGTAGGTGCGGTAGCCGATGTCGTGGATGCGGGTCTGGTCACCCGACGGGGCGACCGTCGTTCCCGGGGGCTGCTCAACCGCCATGGCCGGCCTCCTCCTTCCGCTGCTCGCGTTCGTCACTGCTCCGGAAGACCTCCGCGATGTGGTGCCGGCGCTGCTCCATGCGCACCAGGCCCAGACCGAGGTCGGCGATCACGTCCCGGACCAGGTCGTACGTCTCCTCGCCCCGCGCGGTGAGCAGCAGCACCCGGCCCGCGCCGGGCAGGCCGCCGCCGTCCTCGACGGTCACCCCGCGCGTGTGCAGCGCGTCGCGCACCGCGCGGGTGCCGTCCGGGTGCTCGTCGCTGTCGGTGACCTCGATCGCCAGGGTCGTCGTGGTCTGCGTGAAGTCCGTGGTGGAGCTGGCGCGGAGCAGCTTGCCGCCGTCGACGACCACGACGTGGTCGCAGGTGCGCTCCAGTTCGCCCAGCAGGTGCGAGGTGACCAGGACCGAGATGCCGAAGTCGGTGTGGACGCGGCGGATCAGGCCGAGCATCTCGTCGCGGCCGACCGGGTCCAGGCCGTTGGTCGGCTCGTCCAGGAAGACCAGCTGCGGGTCGTGGACGAGGGCCTGGGCCAGCTTCACGCGCTGCTTCATGCCGGTCGAGTAGCCGCCGATGGGGCGGTAGCGCTCCTCGTACAGGCCGACGTGGCGCAGGGTGTCCGCGGTGCGCTCGCGCGCGGCGGCGGGCGGCAGCCCGGACATGCGCGCCATGTGGACGACGAACTCGGTGGCCGAGACGTCCGGCGGCAGGCAGTCGTGCTCCGGCATGTAGCCGACGCGCTCGCGGATGGCGGCGCCCTTGGTGGCGACGTCGAGTCCGAGCACCTCGGCACGGCCCTCGGTGGCGGGGGAGAGACCCAGCAGGATCTTGATCAGTGTGGACTTGCCGGCCCCGTTGGCTCCGACGAGTCCGGTCACACCGGGCCCGACGTCCACGGAGAGCCGGTCGAGCGCGGTCACCCGGGGGAACCGCTTGCTCAGGCTTTCGGTCGCGATCACAGTCACGTCTTCGACGGTAGTGACGCGGGCCGCCGGGGTCGTCAGCCCGCAGAGCCGTCTCGGCCTCCCCCTGGAGTCGTACGGATCCCGGAGGGTCACCCCGAGGTCTCATCGCGGCACGGCTCCCGTCCCGGTTCGTCCTCGCCCGCTCCTGGGCTGCTCCGCGCCGGTGCCGCCGTCCGCCGTCCGGCGGCCCCCTGCCTGCGCGGTCCGTGATCGCTGCCGGGCCCCGGTGCCGCGGTGCGGGCGCGTGGCGCGGCGGGCGGGGACCGGTGGACGGCCGGGTCCGCCGCGGTGTCCGGGGTACCGGGGCGAGGCCCGGGAACCCGGAGGGCCGGGAGGCCCGGGGATCGAGGGCGTTCGAGGAGTCCGGGAGGCCCGGAGCGGGGCCGGCGGAGGAGGAGTGACGTGGAGGGTGCACGCGAGCGCCGGGTGCGGACCGGTGGGGTCGAACTGTGCGTGGCCGAGCTGGGTGACCCGGACCGGCCGACGGTGGTCCTGGTGCACGGCTACCCGGACAGCAAGGAAGTGTGGTCCCAGGTCGCGACGCGGCTGGCCGGGCGCTTCCACGTGGTGCTGTACGACGTCCGCGGCCACGGCCGCTCGACGGCGCCGCGGCCGCTGCGCGGCGGGTTCACGCTGGAGAAGCTGACGGACGACTTCCTGGCGGTCGCGGACGCGGTCAGCCCCGACCGGCCCGTCCACCTGGTGGGGCACGACTGGGGCTCGGTGCAGTCCTGGGAGTTCGTCACCGTCCGGCGCGCCGAGGGGCGGATCGCCTCCTTCACCTCGCTGTCCGGGCCGTCCCTGGACCACCTCGGGCACTGGTTCGGCGAGCGCCTGAGGCGCCCCACCCCGCGCCGGATCGCCCAGCTGCTCGGCCAGGGCGCCAGGTCCTGGTACGTCTGTCTGCTGCACACGCCGGTGCTGCCCGAGCTGGCCTGGCGCGGCCCGCTCGGCGCCTGCTGGCCGAGGATCCTCGAGCGCGCCGGGAAGGTGCGCGCCGACGACTACCCGGCCCCTTCGCTGCGGTCCGACGCGGCACACGGGGCGTGGCTGTACCGCGACAACGTGCGGTCCCGGCTGCGCGCCCCGCGCACGGACGCGTACGCACACGCGCCCGTGCAGCTCATCACGCCGCTGGGCGACCCGTTCCTGTCGAAGCGGCTCCACGACGAGCTGGAACTGTGGGTGCCGCGGCTGACCCGGCGCACCCTTGCGGCGGGGCACTGGGCTCCGCGCACCCGGCCCGACCGGCTGGCCGCCTGGATCACCGAGTTCGTGACGTCCGTGGAGGGCGACAGGCCGCGGACGACGGCGTAGGGCGGGTACCCCGGCCGGGCGGGACCGCCCGTCGGAGAAGGCCGCCGGCGCGGACGCCGGCCGCCTCGCCTCCGGCCGCCTCGCCTCCGGCCGGCGCGCACGAGGGCGGTCGTGCCCAAGTCCTGTGCGTCGAGAGCCCGTTGTCCACAGAATCTTCAATTCGCCTGTGGATAACCGCACTTGGCTGTGGATCAAACATCGGAAGCGAAATCTGTCGCGTGATGCGCGTCTCTCCCGGCACGCTGGAGGGATGAACGGCAGCCGGACGGGCGACGGACGCACCGTGAAGATCTCGAAGTACCTCTCCAAGCACCTGCGGCACCAGCCGGAGCGCATCGGGCTCACCCTCGACAAGGGCGGCTGGGCGGAGATCGACGACCTGATCGTCGCGTGCGCCGCGCACGGCTTCCGGTTCACGCGGGAGGAGCTGGACCACGTGGTCGCCACCGACGACAAGAGGCGCTTCGCGGTGGAGGGCACCCGGATCCGGGCCAGCCAGGGCCACAGCGTCGATGTCGACCTCGGACTGCCGCCGGCGCTTCCGCCGCCGTACCTCTACCACGGCACCGTCGCCCGCCACCTGGACGCGATCCGCGCCGAGGGGCTCAGGCCGATGAGCCGGCACGACGTCCACCTCTCGCCCGACCGCGAGACCGCCACCCGCGTCGGCGCCCGCCGGGGCCGGCCCGTCGTCCTCTCGGTGGACGCGGCCGCCATGCACCGCGACGGTCATGTCTTCCGCGTCAGTGCGAACGGCGTGTGGCTCACCCGGGCCGTGCCGCCGCGATACCTGCGGTTCTCCGCAGGGCGCTGACACCGCGCGATCGGACGGGGAGGGGCCGGCCGGTGACCGCGCGGACCGTTTCACGTGAAACGCCGGCGGCCGCATAGGGTCGGTGCCATGAGTCTGCGTCTGAGCACCGTGATCCTCCCCCACCGCCGCTGGCACGAGGGCGGACGTTCGGCATGGGTCCGTGCCCAACGACTCGGCTTCCACACCGCGTACACCTACGACCACCTGTCCTGGCGCAGTTTCCGTGACGGCCCCTGGTTCGGCGCCGTGCCGACCCTGACCGCCGCCGCGGCCGTCACCGACCGGATACGTCTGGGCACCCTGGTGACCTCGCCCAACTTCCGGCACCCGGTGACTCTCGCCAAGGAGCTGATCTCCCTCGACGACATCTCCGGCGGCCGGATCACGCTCGGCATCGGAGCGGGCGGCACCGGGTTCGACGCCACGGCCCTCGGGCAGGAGCCGTGGACACCCCGCGAGAGGGCCGACCGGTTCGCCGAGTTCGTTCCGCTGCTCGACCGGTTGCTGACGCAGGACGCCGTGTCGTACGAGGGCGAGTTCTACTCGGCGCACGAGGCACGCACCGTACCGGGCTGTGTGCAGCGGCCCCGGCTGCCGTTCGCGGTGGCCGCCACCGGGCCGCGCGGGCTCAGGCTCGCCGCGGAGCACGGTCAGGCGTGGGTGACCACGGGCGACCCCAAGCTGTATGAGGACGGCACCCCCGAGCAGTCGGTGCGAGCGCTGCGGGGGCAGGTCGAGAGGCTGGCCGAGGCCTGCGCGGCGATCGGCCGTGACGCGAGCACCCTCGACAAGATCCTGCTCACCGGCTTCACCCCGGACCGCAACCGGCCGCTGCGGTCCCTGGACGCGTTCGTGGACTTCGCGGGTCGGCACCGGGAGCTGGGCTTCACCGAGATCGTGATCCACTGGCCGATCCCCGACTCGGACTTCGCGGCGGACGAGAAGGTCTTCGAGCAGATCGCCGTGGAGGCACCGGCCCAGCTGGACTGAACCGGCGAGAAGACCGGCCGGGCCGGTTCTCCCGGAGCGCCGGACGAGAGCCGTACCTCACAGATGTGCGGGCTCCCGCACGGGCGTGCGGCCGGTACGGGACAATGGCCGGGTGACCTCAGCGACTCGCCAGCCCGAAAACCCGGCCGCCACCGTCCGCCCCCGCCTGATCGCCACCGACCTGGACGGCACGCTGTTGCGTGACGACAAGTCGGTCTCCCCGCGCACGGTCGCCGCGCTGGCCGCCGCCGAGGAGGCGGGCATCGAGGTCTTCTTCGTCACCGGCCGGCCGGCCCGCTGGATGGACGTCGTCAGCGACCACGTCCACGGCCACGGCCTGGCCATCTGCGGCAACGGCGCCGCCGTCGTCGACCTGCACGGCGGCCCCGGCGCCCACCGGTTCGTGAAGGTGCGGGAGCTGGCCCGGCAGAACGCGCTGGACGCCGTACGACTGCTGCGCGAGGCGGCGCCGGACACGGCGTACGCGGTGGAGCAGACGTACGGTTTCCACCAGGAGCCGGCGTATCCGAAGATGCACCTGGAGGTCCCCGACGCCTTCGCGTCCGCCGAGGAACTGCTCGCCCCGGACGGTCCCGCGGCCGCCGAGCCGGTCCTGAAGATCCTGGCCTTCCACCCCGAGCTCGATCCGGACGCGTTCCTCACCCTGGCCCGGCTCGCCATCGGCGACCGCGCCAACGTCACCCGCTCCAGCCCCAGCGCCCTGCTGGAGATCAGCGGCCCGGGCGTCTCCAAGGCCAGCACGCTCGCCCTGTGCTGTGCCGAGCGCGGCATCTCGCACGAGGAGGTCGTCGCGTTCGGGGACATGCCGAACGACGTGGAGATGCTGACCTGGGCGGGCCAGTCGTACGCGATGGGCAACGCGCACCCGGACGCGATCGCCGCCGCGTCGGGGCGGACGGTCGCCAACAACGAGGACGGAGTGGCCGTCGTGATCGAGCGGATGCTGGCGGAACACGCCTAGTCCGCGTCACAGCGGCACCCCGCGCCGTGCCAGCCACGACACCGGGTCCACCGCCGAGCCCAGCTGCGGAGTGACCCGTACCTCGAAGTGCAGGTGCGGGCCGGTGGAGTTGCCGGTGTTGCCCGACTGGCCGATCCACTGCCCCGGCCGGACGCGCTCCCCCTGGTCGACGGCGACGGCGGCGAGATGGGCGTACTGCGTGTAGTAGCCGTTCGCGTGCCGGACCACGATCTCGATGCCGAAGGCACCGCCGCAGGAGACCCGCACCACCCGGCCCGCGCCGACCGCCCGCACCGGCGTGCCGACCGGCACCGCGAAGTCCTGCCCGGTGTGCCGGTTCGCCCACCGTGCGCCGCCGCTGCCGAAACTCGCGGACAGCACGTAGGTCTCCACCGGCGCCACCCAGGAATCCGTGAAACCGGTCTCCGGCTGGTCCAGCCGCGTGGCGCCGCGGCAGCTGCCGGCCGTGACCGAGGCCTCCGCCTGCCCCTGCAACCGCACCCGCGCCGTCTCGAGCCTCCGCTCGATGTCCTTCTTCAGAGCGGCGAGTTCGGCGTTCTGCCGCTCCAGTTCCTGCCAGGCCGCCCGGGCCCTGGCCTCGTCGGCGGCGAGCCGGTCCTGTGCCCGGCGGCTCCTGCCGATCGCGTTGTCCACGGCCAGCTCCGCCTGCCGCACGACCCGCCGGCCCCGCATCAGCTCCTCCGGGTCGTCGGCGAGGACCAGGTGCGCGGCGAGCGGCAGCCCGCCGCCGCCGCGGTACTGCGCGCGCGCCATCCGGCCCAGGTCCTCGCGCAGGACGGCGATCTCCCGCCGCTCGCGGTCGAGCAGCCCTTCGAGCCGCTTCGCCCGCGCCCGCTGCGCCTCGGCCTCACGCCGCCCGTCCTCGTACCGCCGCGTCGCCCGGGCCGCGTCCTCGTACAGCTGCGCCACCTGCGCGCTGATGCCGGACCCGGTGCCGCCGTCCCCCTCCGCCGCGTCGGTGGGGCGGGCAGCGAGCACGGCAAGCGCGCACAGCAGCACCGGAACGAGCCAGGGACGGCGGCGGGATGAACGCATGTCAGCGATCGTGACCCGCGCGACGGCCCCAGGTCCCGTTCGTGTCGTACAGCCGGGGGACGCATTGCTGCACATGGCCCAGTACGGGCGGGAGCGGCACCGCCGGCGGGCCGGGCCGCTCCGTCACCGGCCGCCGTCAGCGCGCCCCCACCGGCTGCTCCGCCTCCGCCTCCCGCTCGATCATCGTCCGCAGCGGCCCCGCCACGGCGGCCAGCTCCGGATACGGTCCCCGCTGCACCACGCTCCCCCCGTCCAGCACGACGACCTCGTCCACGGCCTCGAGTCCCGCCAGCCGATGGGTGATCAGCAGGGTCGTCCGGCCCTCGGTGGCGGCCAACAGATCGGCGGTGAGCGCGTCGGCGGTCGGCAGGTCGAGATGTTCGGCGGGCTCGTCGAGCACCAGGACGGGGAAGTCGGCGAGCAGCGCCCGGGCGAGCGCCAGCCGCTGCCGCTGGCCGCCGGACAGGCGTGCCCCGTGCTCCCCGACCAGCGTGTCGAGCCCGTCGGGCAGCCCGTCGGCCCAGTCGAGCAGCCGGGCCCGGGCGAGCGCGTCGCGCAGCTCGGCCTCGGTGGCGTCCCGCTTGGCCAGCAGCAGGTTCTCGCGCACGGAGCTGTCGAAGAGGTGCGCGTCCTGGGCGCACAGTCCGACGAGCCGCCGTACGTCGTCGCTGCCGAGGGCGTACGCGTCCACGCCGGCCAGCGTGTACGAGCCGGCGTCCGCGTCCAGGAACCGCAGCAGCACCTGCGCCAGCGTCGTCTTGCCGGACCCGGACGGCCCGACCACCGCCACCCGGCGGCCCTCCTCCAAGGTCAGGTCCAGCCCGGCGAGCGCGTCCCGGTCCTGCCCGGCGTGGCGGGCGGCCAGCCCCCTGACGACCAGCGGGAACGGCGTCCCGGGCGCCTTGCGGGGCCGCTCCGGCTCCCGTACGGGCTCCGGCGCGTCCAGCACCTCGTAGACGCGTTCCGCGCTCCGGCGCGCCCGCTGCCGGTACTGCACGGCGAGCGGCAGCCCGAGGACGGCCTCGAAGGCGGCCAGCGGCGTGAGAACGACGACGGCCATCGCCACGCCGGCCAGCCGCCCGTCGGCGACCGCCTGGGCCCCGACGAGGGCGGCGCCCGCGACGGTGAGCCCCGAGATCAGGGCGGTGAGCCCGTCGCCGAGCGCGGTGGCGGTGGCGGCGCGGGAGGCGATCCGGGTGAGCGTGCCGTCGGCCCGCCGCGCCGCGGCGGCACGGGCGGGCAGAGCACCGGCGACGGTCAGCTCGGCGGTGCCGGTGAGCAGGTCGGTCACGCGCGTGGCGAGTTCTCCCCGGGCGGGGGCCAGCCTGCGCTCGGCCCGCCGCGCCACGGCTGCGGTGAGCAGCGGAACACCCGCCCCGGCCGCCAGCAGGCCGGCCGCGAGCACGGCTCCGGCCTCGGGCAGCAGCCAGGCCGTGAAGGCGACGGACCCCGCGGACACCACCACCGCGGCACCGGCGGGCAGCAGCCAGCGCAGCCAGTAGTCCTGCAGCGCGTCCACGTCGGCGACGAGCCGGGACAGCAGGTCGCCCCGGCGGGCGCGGCGCAGCCCGGCGGGCGCCAGCCGCTCCAGCCTGCGATACACGGCGACCCGGGTGTCGGCCAGCATCCGCAGCACGGCGTCGTGCGACACCAGCCGCTCGGCGTACCGGAACACGGCCCGGCCGATCCCGAAGGCCCGCGTCGCGGTGACGGCCACCATCAGGTACAGCACCGGCGGCTGCTGCGAGGCCCGGGAGATGAGCCAGCCGGACGTGGCCATGAGGCCGACGGCGCTGCCGAGGGCGAGGCTGCCGAGCAGCAGCGCGAGGCCCAGCCGCCCCCGACGGGCCCGGGACAGGGCGCGCACCCGGGCCGGCACGCCGCCCCCGGACGTCACGCGCTCGGGCGCACCGGCCGCGCGGGCGTCCGCCGGCCCCTCCTCGACACGGCGGATTCCGGGCGCCGTAGGCCCGGTCCCCGCGCGCACGGGGGCCGTCTCCCCGGCCAGCCGCACCACCCGGTCCGCCACCGCCAGCAGTGCCGGCCGGTGCACCACCAGCAGTACCGTCCGGCCCGCCGCCAGACGGCGCACCGCCGCCACGACCTCGGCCTCGGTGGCCCCGTCCAGCGCGGCCGTCGGCTCGTCGAGCAGCAGCACCGGACGGTCCGCGAGGAACGCCCGGGCCAGCGCCAGCCGCTGCCGCTGTCCGGCCGACAGTCCGGCCCCGTCCTCACCGAGCACGGTTTCGAGCCCCTCGGGCAGCGCTTCCACGAACTCCAGCGCCCCGACGTCCCGCAGCGCCCGCCGGACCGCGTCGTCGTCCGCTCCGGGCCGGGCCAGCCGGACGTTGTCGGCGATGGTCCCGGCGTACAGGTGCGGTCGCTGCGGAACCCACGCGATGCGCGAACGCCACTGCTCCGGATCCAGACCGGCGAGGTCGGCTCCCCCGACCCGGACCCGTCCCCGGGCCGGCCGCACGAACCCGAGGAGCACGTCGAGCAGCGTCGACTTGCCCGCGCCGCTCGGTCCGACGAGCGCGACCGTCTCCCCGGGCGCGACCGAGAAGCTCACGTCCGACACGGCGTCCGCGGACCGCCCGGGGTAGCGGACGGTCACGTCCTCGAAGGAGAGGGCACCCGCCGGCACGGCGCCGGTCCCCGACGCCGGTACGGGCGTCTCCAGGACCGCGAAGATCTCCTCGGCGGCCGAGAGCCCCTCGGCCGCCGCGTGGTACCGGGCCCCGACCTGGCGCAGGGGCAGATACGCCTCGGGCGCGAGGATGAGGATGACCAGGCCGGTGTAGAGGTCCATCTCGCCGTGGACGAGCCGCATGCCGATCGTCACGGCGACCAGGGCGACCGAGATCGTGGCGAGCAGTTCCAGCGCGAACGACGACAGGAAGGCGATGCGCAGCGTCCGCATGGTCGCCCGCCGGTACTCGCCGGTGATCCGCCGGATCGACTCGGCCTGCGCCTTGGCCCGCCCGAACACCTTCAGCGTGGGCAGCCCCGCGACCACGTCCAGGAAGTGCCCGGACAGCCGGGACAGCAGCCGCCACTGCCGGTCCATCCGGGACTGGGTGGCCCAGCCGATCAGCATCATGAAGACCGGGATGAGCGGCAGGGTGCCGACGATGACGGCCGCCGACACCCAGTCCTCCGTGACGATCCGCGCCAGCACCGCCACGGGGACCACGACCGCGAGCCCCAGCTGCGGCAGGTAGCGCGAGAAGTAGTCGTCGAGCGCGTCGACCCCGCGGGTGGCCAGGGCGACCAGCGATCCGGTCCGCTGCCCGCCGAGCCAGCCCGGCCCCAGCCGCGTGGCACGGTCCAGCAGCCGCCCGCGCAGTTCCGACTTCACCGCCGCGCTCGCCCGGTGGGCGGCGAGTTCGGTCAGCCAGGAGACCACCGCCCGGCCGCAGGCGACGGCCACCAGCGAGAGCAGGGAAGTGCGCAGTCCGGCGGCGGACATGCCGTGCTGGAACGCGCCGACGACGACCTGAGCGATGAGCATCGCCTGCGCGATGACCAACCCGGCGTTGACGGCGCCCAGGCCGACGACCGCCACCAGGAAGAGCCGGGTGGCGCGGGCGTATCGGAGCAGCCGCGGGTCGATCGGTTTCACGTGAAACACACCTCAGTGCGCGATGTCGGGGGCGATGTGCTGAGTGCCGATCCGCTTGCGGAACACCCAGTAGGTCCACGACTGGTAGAGCAGGACCAGCGGCGTGGCGATGCCCGCGCACCAGGTCATGATCTTCAGGGTGTACGGGCTGGACGAGGCGTTGGTGACCGTCAGGCTCCAGTCGTCGTCGAGCGAGGACGGCATGACGTTCGGGAAGAGCGACAGGAAGAGCATCGCCACGGCGGCCACGATCGTGACGCCGGACAGGGTGAACGCCCATCCCTCGCGCCCGGCCCTGACCGCCGCCAGCGCCACGACCAGTGCGCCGACGGCCACCGCCAGGGCGACCAGGCTGCCGGCGTTGCCGCTGTCGGCCTGCGTCCAGAGCAGGAAGAGCAGGGCGACGACGGCGGTGACGGCACCGACCCGGAGCGCCAGCGTCCGAGCCCGTTCCCTGATCTCCCCGACCGTCTTCAGCCCGACGAACACCGTCCCGTGGAAGGTGAACAGCGTCAGCGTCACCAGACCGCCGAGCAGGGCGTAGGGGTTGAGCAGATCCCCGAGGCCGCCGACGTACTCGAAGTCCGCGTCGATCTTCACTCCGCGCACGATGTTGCCGAAGGCCACACCCCACAGGAACGCGGGGATCAGCGAGGTCCAGAAGATCGCCGTCTCCCACCTGCGCTGCCAGCTCTCCTCGGGCCGCTTGACCCGGTACTCGAAGGCCACGCCGCGGACGATCAGGCAGATCAGGATGGCCAGCAGGGGCAGGTAGAAGCCGGAGAAAAGGGTGGCGTACCACTCGGGGAAGGCGGCGAAGGTCGCGCCGCCGGCCGACAGCAGCCACACCTCGTTGCCGTCCCAGACGGGGCCGATGGTGTTGATCAGCACCCGCTTCTCGGGCCGGTTGCGGGCAAGCAGCCTGGTCAGGACGCCGACCCCGAAGTCGAAGCCCTCCAGGAAGAAGTAACCGGTCCACAGGACGGCGATCAGGACGAACCAGACGTCGTGCAGTTCCATGGCTGTGCAGCTCCCTCGGCCTAGTAGGAGAAGGCCATCGGCCTGTCGGCGTCACGGGTGTCGCCGCCGATCTTCGTGGGCGGATTGAGGTCGGCCTCGGTCAGCTCGGGCGGGCCCGCCTTGACGTACTTCGCGAGCAGCTTGACCTCGACGACGGCGAGGACGGCGTACAGCGCGGTGAAGGCGATCATCGAGGTGAGGATCTCGGCCTGGGAGACACCGGGGGAGACCGCGTCCCGGGTCTGCATCACGCCGTAGACGACCCACGGCTGACGGCCCATCTCGGTGAAGATCCAGCCCCAGGAGTTGGCGATCAGCGGGAACGCCATCGTCCAGAGCGCCAGCAGCCAGTACAGCCGGGAGAGCCGCGGCCCGAGCGGCTTCTTCAGCAGCACCAGATGCGGTACCTCGTCCTCCCCCGTGCGCAGGGCGGCCGGCAGGAGGAACTTCTTCCGGGTGAGCCACAGTCCCAGCAGGCCGAGGGAGAAGGACGCCATGCCGAAGCCGATCATCCAGCGGAAGCCCCAGTAGGCGACGGGGACGATGGGCTTGTAGTCACCGGGGCCGAACTTCTCCCGCAGGGTCTCATTGGTGTCGTTGATGCCGGGCACGTACGACTCGAAGTCGCTGTGGGCGAGGAAGGACAGCAGTCCGGGGATCTCCAGGGCGACCGTGTTGTGCCCCTCGTCGACGTCCCCGTACGCGAAGACGGAGAAGGGCGCCGGGCTCTCGCCGTCCCACAGGGCCTCCGCGGCGGCCATCTTCATCGGCTGCTGCTCGTACATGACCTTGCCGAGGGTGTCGCCGCTGACCGCGGTGAGCAGGCCGCCGACCGCCAGGGTGACCAGGCCGAGCCGCAGCGAGGTCCGCATCACGGGGATGTGCTTCTTGCGCATCAGGTGGAAGGCGGCGATGCCCACCATGAAGGCGCCGCCCGTCAGGAAGGCCGCGGAGAAGCTGTGGAAGACCTGGTTGAGCGTGGTGTTCTGGGTGAGGACCAGCCAGAAGTCGGTCAGCTCGGCACGGCCCTTCTCCTCGTTGATCCGGTAGCCGACCGGGTGCTGCATCCACGAGTTGGCCGCGAGGATGAAGTACGCCGACAGCAGCGTCCCGATGGAGACCATCCAGATGCAGGCCAGGTGGATCTTCTTCGGCAGCTTGTCCCAGCCGAAGATCCACAGGCCGATGAAGGTCGACTCGAAGAAGAAGGCGATCAGTGCCTCGAAGGCGAGCGGCGCGCCGAAGACGTCACCGACGAAGCGGGAGTAGTCGGACCAGTTCATGCCGAACTGGAACTCCTGCACGATGCCGGTGACCACGCCCATCGCGATGTTGATCAGGAAGAGCTTGCCCCAGAACTTCGTCGCCCTGAGGTACTTCTCCTTCCCCGTGCGCACCCAGGCGGTCTCCAGTCCGGCCGTGAGGGCGGCCAGGGAGATCGTCAGGGGGACGAACAGGAAGTGGTAGACGGTCGTGATGCCGAACTGCCAGCGCGCCAGAGTCTCCGGCGCCAAAGCCATGTCCACGTCGTCGTTCTCCTTACATCGCCGTGGTCCGCGGCAGTTTGTGCGTGTATGACACACCCATCTCAGGAGTAACCAGACACGCTTGTGAAAGCGTTCACATTCACAAGCAATTATGACCTACTGGTTTTCGCACCCGGAAGGGGGGTCCCCTGTGATGTCAACCCCTTTGCGAGGACTTCGCCGGCTCGCCGGATCCCCGGCTCGGCGCACCGGATCGTCACCGGCCGGATCCGGGTCCCACGCCCGTGGGCGTGCTCGCGCTCGCGGGAGACCTCGCCGACCCCTTCGGCGCTTCGGCCCCGCAGGCCCCGGCCGAGGCGCTGCCTCCCCCCTGCCGCTCACCACGGGCGAGGAGGGCACTTCGACACAGGCGTGTCCGTTTCACGTGAAACGGGCACCCCGGGGGATCGTCGAGCCGGACACGGCCGCCTCCCGGACCGACGGCACCCCCGATGCCCCCGATGCCCCCGCCGGCCCACGCCGGTCCCGCGCCGGTCCCGCGCCGGTCCCGCGCCGGTCCCGCGCCGGTCCCGCGCGAAGACGCGTACCGCCTCGCATGCCCGTGCAGTCCCCCGGTCCGGGCCGTCCCGGCAGCGGCCACCGCCTGCCGGCGACGTCCGCGACGGCGACCCGGTACATGAGGAATCGGCCGGCGATCAAGTCGCCGGCCGACACACAAGGTTCCCCCGGAACCGCTGGAACTCTTCCCGAGCCGCTAGAGCTCCTTGCGGAACTCCTCCGCCGCCTTCAGGAAGATGTCGTTCCCCTCGGTCTCCGCGATCGTCACCCGCACTCCCTCACCCGGGAACGGACGGACGACCACGCCGGCCTGCTCGCACGCCTCCGCGAACGCGGTCGTACGCTCCCCCAGCCGCAGCCACACGAAGTTGGCCTGGGTCTCCGGCACCGTCCAGCCCTGGGCGCGCAGCGCGTCGACCACGCGCGTGCGCTCGCACACCAGCGAACCGACCCGGCCGAGCAGCTCGTCCTCGGCACGCAGGGAGGCGATCGCCGCCTCCTGCGCGAGCTGGCTGACTCCGAACGGCACCGCCGTCTTGCGCAGCGCCTCCGCCACCGGCTCATGGGCGACCGCGAAGCCGACCCGCAGCCCGGCGAGGCCGTACGCCTTGGAGAAGGTCCGCAGCACGCAGACGTTCGGCCGGTCGCGGTACAGCTCGATGCCGTCCGGCACCTCGGGGTCGCGGATGAACTCGCGGTAGGCCTCGTCGATCACCACGAGCACGTCGCCGGGCACCCGGTCGAGGAACCGCTCCAGCTCGGCCCGCCGCACCACCGTGCCCGTCGGGTTGTTGGGGTTGCAGACGAAGATCAGCCGGGTCCGGTCGGTGACGGCGTCCGCCATCGCCTCCAGGTCGTGCACATCGCCCGGGGTCAGCGGCACCTGCACCGGGGTCGCACCGCTGATCTGCGTGATGATCGGATACGCCTCGAAGGACCGCCAGGCGTAGACGACCTCGTCGCCCGGGCCGGAGGTCGCCTGGACCAGCTGCTGGGCCACGCCGACCGAGCCGGTTCCGGTGGCCAGGTGGGAGACGGGGACGCCGAACCGGTCGGACAGCTCGTCGACCAGGGAGGCGCAGAACAGGTCCGGGTACCGGTTGAAGGACGAGGCCGCGGCCGTCACGGTCTCCATCACGCCCGGCAGCGGCGGATAGGGGTTCTCGTTGGAGGACAGCTTGTAGGCCACGGCCCCGCCGGCCGCGGCGGACCGGCCCGGCTTGTAGGTGGGAATCCCCTCCAGCTCGGCGCGCAGCCTGGGCCTCGTCTCGCTCACCGCAGTCCTCCTCGTCACCGCCACCGGCATCGAATACTCCTCACCCTATGAGGATTCCGCGGCCCTGCGTAGTGCGAGAAACGACCTCGTACGCCCCAGAGACATCAGAGGCATCATCACAGGAAGACGTACGCATCGGGGGGCGCGTCACACATATATCTGTGCGCCGGTGGTTCACGCCGTGGCGCGCATCCCCCGTCAAGGTGAGTTGAGACCTCTTCGCAACATCGGACACTCGGCAGGTCCATACGCGCCGACACGTCACGTCCCGGCATCAAGTCCCCCAACTACCTTTGTTTCATAGGCACTTGGCAAGTAATGATCATGCAGAAACGTGCCTGTCAACGAGCGCATATGCGTCCGCCCTACCCCACCGCATGAGCCCTACTATCGGCACGCCATGACAGCAGCAGGGAAGCACCAGGTGAGCCGCGCGGAAACCTCACGTCGAGGCAACCGGCCGGGCCGGGCGGGTATCAGGGACGTGGCCGCCGCCGCCGGAGTCTCCATCACGACCGTCTCCGACGCCCTCAACGGCAAGGGCCGGCTCCCGGATGCCACCCGACGCCATGTCCGCGAGGTCGCCGACCGGCTGGGTTACCGCCCGTCGGCCGCCGCCCGCACGCTCCGCACCGGCAAGTCGGGCCTCATCGGCCTGACCGTGACGACGTACGGGGATGAACCTTTCACCTTCACCGAGTTCGCGTACTTCGCCGAAATGGCCCGGGCCGCGACCTCCGCCGCGCTCGCCCGCGGCTACGCCCTCGTCATCCTGCCGGCGACCTCCCGCCACGACGTGTGGTCGAACGTCGCCCTGGACGGCACCGTCGTCATCGACCCCTCCGACCAGGACCCGGTCGTCAGCGAACTGGTCCGGCAGGGGTTACCGGTCGTCTCCGACGGCCGCCCGGCCGGCTCCCTCCCGGTCACCGCCTGGGTCGACAACGACCACGAGGCCGCCGTGCTCGGCATCCTCGACCACCTGGCCGACGCCGGCGCCCGCCGCATCGGCCTGCTCACCGGCACGACCACGGACACGTACACCCATCTGTCGACGACCGCGTACCTGCGCTGGTGCGAGCGCGCCGGCCAGGACCCGGTGTACGAGGCGTACCCGGCGCACGATCCGTGCGCGGGCGCCGTCGCCGCCGACCGGCTGCTCGCCCGCCCCGACCGGCCCGACGCCGTCTACGGCCTGTTCGACCCCAACGGCACCGATCTGCTCGCCGCCGCCCGTCGCTACGGCCTGCGTGTACCGGACGACCTGCTTCTGGTCTGCTGCAGCGAGTCCACCGTCTACGCCAACACCGAGCCGCCCGTCACCACCCTCTCCCTGAAGCCGCGCCGCATCGGCACGGCGGTGGTGCAGCTCCTGATCGACGCCATCGAGGGCGTCGAGTCGGAACAGCCGGTCGAGCGGGTGATACCGACCGAGCTGATCGTGCGCACCTCCTCCCAGCGCCGTCCGTCGCGTACGACCGTCAGCCCGCCCCGGTCGCCCGACGAGCGGTAGGCCCACGCGGTCACCGTACGAGTCGGTAGGCCCCGGAAGCGGGGCGGAGGAGAGCCGGGAAAGGCGGGCGAGCACGGTCGCCGGCTGGTCGAAGCCTGGTCCAATCGGGGCGAAAGCCGCGGTGAACCGGACTCCTGCTCCGATTCACCACCCCTGGGTCATCACATGGCGCGATCCGCATTCCTATGATGGGCCCACGACACCGCGGGCCGCTGCGACCAGGCAGTCCGATGCGGTGCAGATGCGGCGCGATGGTGGAGGGGTCGATGACTCAGGGGGCCGGTCAGGGACCCGAGGTGGAGCGGACGGCGACGTTGCGCGACTTCCGGGTGCCCGCGTACGTCCACGAGACCGGTCCGTACGTCCACAGCACCCACCCGGGCGAGATCGCCCCGCCACCCGTCGCCCCCCCGCCGCCGCCCGTCGCCCCCCCGCCGCCGCCCGAGGAGGCCTACCCGGAGGGGTACACGCCCACCCAGCGCGACCTGCCCGTCATCAACCGGGGTGACACGCTTCAGGTGACCGTCGATCCGGCGCCGTCGCCGGTCCCGCAGCCGGCCACCGGCCCGGGCCCGCTGTACGTCGTCGGCGACGTGCACGGCTACCTCGACCAGCTGGTCGCCGCCCTTCAGGAGAAGGGCCTGATCGACGCGGCGGGACACTGGTGCGCGGGCACCGCCCGGCTGTGGTTCCTCGGCGACTTCACCGACCGCGGCCCGGACGGCATCGGCGTCATCGACCTGGTGATGCGGCTGTCCGCCGAGGCCGCCGCGGCCGGCGGCTACTGCAAGGCGCTGATGGGCAACCACGAACTGCTGCTGCTCGGCGCCAAGCGGTTCGGCGACACCCCCGTCAACTCCGGCGCGGGCACCGCCACCTTCCAGGCGGCCTGGCTGCTCAACGGCGGCCAGAAGACCGACATGGACCGTCTCCAGGACCACCACCTGCAGTGGATGGCCCGGCTCGACGCCCTGGAGGAGGTCGACGGCCACCTGCTGGTCCACTCCGACACCACCGCCTACCTGGACTACGGCCGCTCGATCGAGGAGGTCAACGACACCGTCCACGAGACGCTCACCCGCAACGACGCGGACGAGGTCTGGGACCTGTTCCGCAAGTTCACCAAGCGGTTCTCCTTCCGTGACGAGGGCGGCGCCGACGCCGTGCGCTCCCTGCTGGACACGTACGGCGGCACCCGCATCGTCCACGGCCACAGCCCCATCCCGTACCTGCTGGGCGAGGTCGGCTCGGAAGACGGTGAGGACGGCGCCGGCCCCGTCGTCCAGGGACCGCACGTCTACGCCGACGGGCTCGCCATCGCCATGGACGGCGGAGTGACGATGGCCGGAAAGCTGCTGGTCCAGCAACTGCCGCTGGACGTCTGAGCGTTCATCGGGCGCAATCCCTCCCCCCGGCGGACCGTCGAGCGACCGCGCCGGGCACGGCAGTCGCGCCGCGGAAAGGCCGGGGCCCGCGGAGACGGTCCGGGGCCTGCGGGGACGGTCCGGGGCCGGGTAACGGGAGCGCGGGTGGCGCCGTCGCTCCACGGCCGTCACCGCGGCCGGCCCCGGCGGCCTCCGGCCGCGCCCCGCCCGTCCGGCCCGCGCCTGGTGGGCACGGGCCGAACGGCGCCGGATCATTCCGGTGCCGGATCATTCCGGCGCCGGATCGCGGAACGGGATCCGGGAGCGGATCACCCGCCCGGCCGGGTCAGTCCGCGATCGGCAGGTAGACCCGGTTGCCCGCGGCCGCGAACTCCTTCGACTTCTGGGCCATGCCCTCCTCGATCTCGGCCCGTGTGCCGCCGTGTTCGCGGCGGATGTCCTGCGAGATCTTCATGCTGCAGAACTTCGGTCCGCACATCGAGCAGAAGTGGGCCGTCTTGGCGGGCTCGGCCGGCAAGGTCTCGTCGTGGAACTCCCGCGCGGTGTCCGGGTCCAGGGCGAGGTTGAACTGGTCCTCCCACCGGAACCCGAAACGGGCGTCGGACAGCGCGTCGTCCCACTCCTGCGCACCGGGGTGCCCCTTGGCCAGATCGGCCGCGTGAGCGGCGATCTTGTAGGTGATGACGCCGGTCTTGACGTCGTCGCGGTTGGGCAGGCCCAGGTGCTCCTTGGGCGTCACGTAGCAGAGCATCGCCGTGCCCCACCAGGCGATCATCGCGGCACCGATGCCGGAGGTGATGTGGTCGTACGCCGGTGCGACGTCCGTCGTCAGCGGGCCGAGCGTGTAGAACGGGGCTTCGTCGCAGATCTCCTGCTGAAGGTCGATGTTCTCCTTGATCTTGTGCATCGGGACGTGGCCCGGGCCTTCGATCATGGTCTGTACGTGAAAGCGCCTGGCGATCCGGTTGAGTTCCCCGAGCGTCCTCAACTCCGCGAACTGGGCCTCGTCGTTGGCGTCCGCGATCGAGCCGGGGCGCAGGCCGTCGCCGAGGGAGTACGTGACGTCGTAGGCGGCGAGGATCTCGCAGAGCTCCTCGAAGTGCTCGTACAGGAACGACTCCTTGTGGTGCGCCAGGCACCACGCGGCCATGATCGAGCCGCCGCGCGAGACGATGCCGGTCTTGCGGTTCGCCGTCAGCGGCACGTACGCCAGGCGCACGCCCGCGTGCACCGTCATGTAGTCCACGCCCTGCTCGGCCTGCTCGATGACCGTGTCCTTGTAGATCTCCCAGGTCAGCTCCTCGGCCTTGCCGTCGACCTTCTCCAGGGCCTGGTAGAGCGGCACCGTGCCGATGGGGACGGGGGAGTTGCGCAGCACCCACTCGCGGGTGGTGTGGATGTTGCGGCCGGTGGACAGGTCCATGACCGTGTCGGCCCCCCAGCGGGTCGCCCAGGTCATCTTCTCGACCTCCTCCTCGATGGAGGAGGTCACCGCCGAGTTGCCGATGTTGGCGTTGACCTTCACCAGGAACCGCTTGCCGATGATCATCGGCTCGATCTCCGGGTGGTTGACGTTGGCCGGCAACACCGCCCGGCCCGCCGCGATCTCCTCGCGGACCACCTCGGGGGAAACGTTCTCCCTGAGGGCCACGAACTCCATCTCCGGTGTGATCTCACCCCGGCGCGCGTACGCGAGCTGCGTGACCGCCCGGCCGTCACGGCTGCGGCGCGGCTGCCGCGGCCGTCCGGGGAAGACCGCGTCCAGGTTGCGCAGACCGCCGCGCGGCGAGGTGTGCTTGATCCCGTCGTCCTCGGGACGGACGGGACGGCCCGCGTACTCCTCGGTGTCGCCGCGGGCGATGATCCACTTCTCCCGCAGCGGGGGCAGTCCCCTGCGGACATCGGTGTCGACGAGTGGATCGGTGTACGGGCCCGAGGTGTCGTACAGCGTGACCGACTGCCCGTTGGTGAGGTGCACCTGTCGGACCGGCACCCGCAGATCGGGGCGTGAGCCCTCGATGTACGCCTTGTGCCAGCCGATGGACTTCCCGGCCTCCCCGTTGCTCGGTCCGTCGGCCGGTCCCCCGGCCTGGGTCCGCATGGAGGCAGGCGTGCGTGCGTCCTTGTTGGTCATGAGACCTACTCCCTACGCCGGCATTACCCGGTAACAGGTTCGGCGGTCGACGCAGCGATTTCCGTCCGGCGATGTCCCGTGTGAAACATCACTCGACTCCGGTGACGTTTCATGTGAAACATCGCTGGGACGGAGGTCAGCGCCCTCTCAGCCCGGTGCTCCGAGCTCCCGCGTGTACAAAGGTGCCTCCACGCTAGCGTCACTTCGGGCGCGGTGAACAGAGGGCCCCTCTCGTTCTTGCGATGATCGGTCGGTGACCACGACGCAGCATCCCCCCTACCCGCCGCCCGAACCCCCCCGCGGCAACGGCGCCGGAAGCGGCACCGGCCGTGGCGGCAGCCCTGCTTCCGGCGGGACCGGACGCGACGGCCCGAACCGCGGCCCGGGTCCCGGTGGCGGGCATGGATACGCCCCGGGGTTCGGTGCCGGGCCCGCGCCCGGTCCGGCCCCCGGGCCCGCCGTCGGCGGGCCCGGCCATGACGGCGGCCACGGGCACGGTCCCGGGGACGGTGGCGGGCACGGCCCCGGTGGTGACGGATACGGCCACTCGCACGGGCACGGTCACAGCCACGGCCCGGCGGCGCCCGTGTCCAAGCATCTGCGCAAGGTCATCGCTGCGGTTCTCATCCCGTTCGCCGCGGCGGTGCTGGTCGGGCTCGCGGTGCTGTGGCCGGGCGGCGCGCCGCCGCACGAGCGCACCGGGGTCGGGTTCGACCGGCAGACGCAGCAGGCCACGGTCACGACCGTCGAGGAGGTGAGCTGCGCGTCCGTCAACGCCTCCGGCCCCACGCCGACCGGCGACACGTCCACCGCCGAGGGCTCCTCCGCCCAGCAGCAGGCGACCGGTACCTGCAAGAGGGCGACGATCCGGGTCGACACCGGCAAGGACAAGGGTCGTACGTTCACCGAGATCGTGCAGCCCGACCAGTCGCGGCAGCTGCACGAGGGACAGGAGGTCGTGGTCGCCTACGAGCCCTCCGCGCCGAAGGACCTGCAGTACTCGGTGGCGGACGTGAACCGCCGGATGCCGATGACGCTGCTCGCCGGCGTCTTCGCGCTCGCCGTCGTGGTCGTCGGGCGGCTGCGGGGCGTCATGGCGCTGGTCGCGCTGGCCATCAGCTTCCTGGTGCTGAGCCTGTTCATGCTGCCGGCCATCCTGCAGGGCTCGAACCCGCTGGTCGTGGCGGTGATCGGGTCGAGCGCCATCATGCTGATCGCCCTGTACCTGTGCCATGGCCTGTCGGCCCGGACCTCCGTGGCGGTGCTCGGCACGCTGATCTCGCTGCTGCTGATCGGCGTCCTGGGCTCGCTCTTCATCGGCTGGGCCGCGCTGACCGGCAACACGGACGACAACACCGGTCTGATCCACGGCCTCTATCCGACGATCGACATGAGCGGTCTGCTGCTGGCCGGCGTCATCATCGGTTCGCTCGGCGTCCTGGACGACGTGACGGTCACGCAGACGTCGGCGGTGTGGGAGCTGCACGCGGCCAACCCGTCGATGGGCTGGCGCGGGCTGTACCGGGCGGGCATCCGCATCGGCCGCGACCACATCGCGTCCGTGGTCAACACGCTCGTCCTCGCGTACGCCGGTGCCGCGCTGCCGCTGCTGCTGCTGTTCTCCATCGCGCAGAGCAGCGTGGGCACGGTCGCCAACAGCGAGCTGGTCGCGGAGGAGATCGTCCGGACGCTGGTCGGCTCGATCGGGCTGGTGGCGTCGGTGCCGGTCACCACCGCCCTCGCCGCCCTGGTGGTCTCGGCCGACCGGCCCGGGCCGGAGACGGCGGGGACCGTACCGGCTCCGGCCCGGGGCGGAGGCAGGGGGCGGCGCCGCAAGCGGTGACGTATGCGGCGGGGGACCGGCGCTCTCCACCGGGGTCCGGGGAGTCTCGCAGGGGCCGGGGAACCTCGCCAAGGTCCGGGGAATCGATCCTGCCCGCCCTCGTCCGGCGGCTCCCGCCCCGGCCGCCGGCTGGCGAAGCGTTACGCCAACGCCGTATCGCCCGACGCGACGCTTCAGCCCGCGCTCTGCTCCTCCGCCAGGATGCGGTCCAGCGCCTCGTCGAGGTGGGCGTCGAAGTCGGCGAGGGAACCTTCCTGTCCCAGGGGCACCAGCTTGTCGGTGCGGTCGAGGAAGGCGACCAGAGGCGCCGCGGAGGAGCGGAACAGCGCCTGGTCGCTGCCGACCTGGAGCCGGATCAGGACCTCGCTCAGCGGCTCGGGTTCGACGGGTGAAATGCGCACATCGCCGTCCCCGCACGGCCGGCCCACTCCGTCGATCAGCAGTTCTCGCCCGAAAGCCCAGGTCACCGGGGCGTCGCCGGGCAGGTGAAAGGTCAGCCGCACGGCGTAGGGATCACAGGTCTCGTACCGCAACTCCACCGGAATGCGGAAAGAGAGCTCCTCGGAGACGAGAAAGCTCATCATGACCTCTGCCTGCACGGACTCTTGCATTGCCTACCCCGTCATTCGCCGTCGACTGGCCGGGAATCAACCTCTGATACTTGTGCATCTTGCTGAACGTGCACGCCAGATCACAAGGAGTGAGTTTTCAGATACTGATAGAGAGGGTGAGCGACCCCAGCAGCCGCCCCATCTCCTCCTGCAACTGCCGCACCGCCGGCATCAGACGTTCCGCCTGGTGAACGGGGAGGGAGAGGGCGAGGGTGGCGGCCGTGGCGCCGACCGTGACCGGGATCGCGGCGCACACCGTTCCCAGGGCGTACTCCTGTCGTTCGATCACTGGTTCCATACGCCTCAATTGCTCCAGGCGCTTCAGCAGAGTGCTTTCGTCACGCACCGTGTACGGCGTGAGGGGACGCACCGGATGGCGGTCGAGGTGGTCGCGGCGCGCCTCCTCGTCCAGCTGCGCCAGCAGGCACTGTCCGACGGCGTGCGCGTGCCCGGTCTCGCGGAAGTCCGCCCACTCCTCGACGGCCGGGTTGCCCGGAGTGTCGGAGACGCACACGACCTCGATCTCGCCGTCCCGGTACATCGCGTAGTACAGGGGCGCGCCGATCACATCCCGCCAGCCGGCGAGCGTGTCCGCGACCGTGCTGCGACGTTTCTGCCAAGCCGCGCTGCCGCCCAGCCGTACGGCCGCCTCGCCGAGGAAGAACAGTCCCTTCTCGCGGCGCAGACAGCCCTCGTGCACGAGGGTGCGCAGCAAGTGGTAGGCGGTGGGCAGCGCCAGCCCGGTCTCGCGGGCCAGCTGCTTGGCGGGGGCCCCGTGCGGGTGCTCGGCGACGCGCTCCAGGAGACGCATCGCGCGCTGGACGGATCCGATGAGGGTTCCCGGGGGCGGCGCGGGGGGCGCGGGCCGCTCGGAGTGCCGGGCCCGGTCTCCCCGGGAGGAGGCCGGGGTCCGGGGGGCCGTGTGGGGGGTGCGGGGGTCTGCGGGTGCGAGGTGAGCGGTGGCCAAGGGGCACTCCCGAGCGCGAGGAGCCGGCCCGTGCGAAGAACACGGGTAGGGGTGTACGCCGCCCGCGAGGGGTGGGGGACCCCCGCGTGGATTTCCGGACTCTAACCGTCCGTCACCACTCGTATACGGCTCGCTCGGGAAACTTCCCCCGGCCGGGGGAACCGGCGACGCCCGTCACCGGCTCCCCCGCGGCTCACCAGTCGCCGCGCGACGAGGAACTCGACGTGAACTTGCGTACGACGTAGATCAGACCGCCGACCAGGGCCACGAAGAGCAGCAGCTTGAACAGCAGCTTGACCACGAAGCCGACCACGCTGGCGATCAGCCCGCCGAACACGAGCAGGGCGATGAGCGGCACCGCGATCCACTTCACCCACCACGGCAGTCCCGCGAAGATCTCTCGCATCGCCCTCGTCCTTACCTCTCCGCCCGCGCTGTGCCGGGTTGTGTCGGTGCTTCCGAAGCTCGGCGGTTCCGCTGCTTCCTGCACTCGATGCTAGGGCCGGCAGGGCGTCGGCCGGGGACCTCGCGTCCCTTGTCCTCCCCTGACCGGTCCCCTAGGGAACCCCGAGGGGCGGCTCAGCCCTCGGGCGGGGAGAACACGACGAGCACCCGCAGGTCCTCGCTGATGTGGTGGAACTTGTGGGCGACCCCGGCCGGCACGTACACCACGCTGCCACGCGCCACCTGGGTGGTCTCCAGGCCGACGGTGAGCGAGGCCCGGCCGCTCACGACGAAGTACACCTCGTCCTGCTCATGCGGCTTCTGCGGATCGTGCTCGCCCGCGTCGAGGGCGTACAGGCCGACCGACATGTTCCGCTCCCGCAGGAACTGGAGATACGCCCCGTCGTTGGCGGCGCGCTCCGCCTCCAGTTCGTCCAGCCGGAATGCCTTCATCGCCTCGTCCGCCCTCGCCTCACTGCTCGTACCGATCCTGGTCTGCCACGATCAGACACATGATGAATTTCGTAGTCAAGACGATCGCCAACGCCGGTGCGCTGGCGGTCGCCGTCTGGCTGCTCGACAAGATCACCCTGACCGGGGACGGCACGGGCAGGAAGGCCGGTACGCTGATCCTCGTCGCGCTGCTCTTCGGCCTGGTGAACTTCCTGGTCAAGCCGGTCGTGCGGCTGCTGAGCCTGCCGCTGCTCGTCCTGACGCTGGGCCTGTTCACCCTGGTGGTGAACGCGCTCATGCTGCTGCTGACCTCGTGGCTGGCCGACAAGCTCGACCTGAGCTTCCACGTCGAGGGGTTCTGGACCGCCGTCGTGGGCGGCCTGATCATCTCGATCGTCTCCTGGGCCCTCCACGTCGTCCTGCCCGACAAGGACTGATACCGATGACCTACCGCGTCTGCTTCGTCTGCACCGGCAACATCTGCCGTTCCCCGATGGCCGAGGCCGTCTTCCGCGCGCGGGTGGCGGAGGCCGGGCTCGACGCCCTGGTCGAGGTCGACAGCGCCGGTACGGGCGGCTGGCACGAGGGTGAGGGCGCCGATCCGCGTACCGTGGCCGTCCTGGAGGAGAACGGCTACACCATCGACCACACGGCCCGGCAGTTCCAGCCGTCCTGGTTCTCCCGTCTCGACCTCGTCGTCGCCCTCGACTCCGGTCACCTCAGGGCCCTGCGCCGTCTCGCGCCCACGGAGCAGGACGCGGAGAAGGTGCGGCTGCTGCGGTCCTACGCCCACCCGTCGCCCGGCCACGACCTCGATGTGCCGGACCCTTACTACGGGGGCCGTGAAGGCTTCGACGAGTGTCTTGAGATGGTGGAGGAGGCGAGCATCGGACTGCTCGCCGCGATACGCGAGCAAGTGGAAGGACGGGCGGCATGAGCGATTCCGCTACGGACGGCGGAGGCAGCGGGTTCCTGGGCGCCGGTGACGGCACCCGCGCGGTACGGGCGGGGCTGCCCGAGCCGGTGAAACACGAGCCGACCCTGCCCGGCCCCGTGTTCGCCGCCCACTTCCACCTGCCGGGCGACCCCACCGGCCCGTACACCTACGGCCGCGACGAGAATCCGACCTGGACCCTGCTCGAGCGTGCCATCGGCGAGCTGGAGGCGCCCGGGCAGGACGGCGTCGAGACGCTCGTGTTCGCCTCCGGCATGGCGGCGATCTCCTCGGTGCTCTTCTCGCAGCTGCGCGCCGGGGACACGGTCGTACTGCCCGCCGACGGCTACCAGGTGCTGCCGCTGGTGCGCGCCCAGCTGGAGGCGTACGGCGTCGAGGTGCGCACGGCGCCGACCGGCGGTGATGCCCAGCTCGACGTCCTCGACGGCGCGAAGCTGCTGTGGATCGAGACGCCGTCGAACCCCGGGCTGGACGTGTGCGACGTACGCCGACTCGCCGAGGCGGCGCACGCGCGGGGTGCCCTGGTCGCCGTCGACAACACTCTCGCCACGCCGCTCGGGCAACGTCCGCTGGAGCTCGGCGCGGACTTCTCCGTGGCCAGCGGCACCAAGCAGCTCACCGGCCACGGCGACATCCTGCTGGGTTACGTCACCGGCCGCGACGCCGAGGCCATGGCGGCCGTACGACGCTGGCGCAAGATCGTCGGTGCGATTCCGGGACCCATGGAGGCCTGGCTCGCGCACCGCTCGATCGCCACCCTCCAGCTGCGCGCCGAACGGCAGAACGCCAACGCCCTGGTCGTCGCCCGGGCCCTGCGCGCACGGCCCGAGGTGACCGGGCTGCGCTATCCGGGGCTGCCCGAGGACCCCTCGCACAAGGTGGCCTCGCAGCAGATGCGGCGCTACGGGTGTGTGGTGTCCTTCACCCTGCCCACGCGCGCGCGTGCCGACCGCTTCCTCGACGCGCTGCGCCTCGTGGACGACGCGACCAGCTTCGGCGGGGTGCGGTCCACGGCCGAACGGCGCGGACGCTGGGGCGGCGACGCGGTGCCGGAGGGCTTCATCCGGCTCTCGGTGGGTGCCGAGGACCCCGAGGACCTGGTGGCGGACCTGCTGCGCGCACTGGACGAGTCGGCGGACTGACCGCCGGATCGCTCCCGTCCCCATGGCGGACGGTCCGAGCCTCCCCCCTCGTGGCTCGGACCGTCCCCGGTTCTGCGCGCGAAGAACCGCTTCACCAAGGCTAATTGACTCTGTGTCAGTGTCCAATCACCGTAGGGACAGAGGCCTATCGACATATTTATAGTTGGGCGCGAGCCGGGGAGCTGAGGCAGAAGCACCGAAGGGGGAGGTCGTTTTCGTGGATCTGGCCTTGCTGCGCACCTTCGTGACCGTGCACCGGGCCGGTTCCTTCACTCGCGCCGCCGCCCTGCTCGGCCTCTCCCAGCCGGCCGTCACCTCACAGATCCGCACGCTGGAACGGCAACTGGGCCGGCCCCTGTTCCTGCGGCAGGCCCGCGGTGTGACGCCGACGACCATCGGCGACGAACTCGCCCACAAGGCCGCCCCCCACCTCGACGCCCTGGCGGAGATCGCCCAGAGCGGGCTCGACGACGACTCCTCCTTACGGACGCTGCATCTCGCCGGGCCTCCCGAGTTCACCGCCGAGCGCGCGCTGCCCGCGCTCACCGAGCTCACCGGTGAGGACGGACAGGGCTTCGCCCTGCGCGTCTCCTTCGGCAACGCCGAGGAGACTCTGGAGGGGCTGGCCGCCGGGCATCACGATCTGGTCATCAGTACGGCCCGGCCACGCGGCGCGCTGCTCTCGGCGACTCCGCTCTGTGACGAGGAGCATGTGCTGGTCGCCGCCCCGCGCTGGGCCAAGCAGAACGACTCCGGGAAGCCGCACCTCGACGAAGCGCCCTCTCTGGAACACATTCCGGTGATCGAGGTGCACGAGTCGCTGCCCCTCGTCTCCCGCTACTGGGCGTCCGTCTTCGATTCCTGCCCCGCCGCTCCGGGCACCGTCATCGTCCCCGACCTGCGCGCGGTGCTCGCCTGCGCGATCGCCGGCGCCGGGCTCGCGGTGCTGCCCCGCTACCTGTGTGCGACCGCTCTGGAGCGCGGGGACGTCGTCGCCCTGCACGAACCGGCGGTACCGCCGCTGCGAACGTACTTCCTGGTGGTGCGCACCGGCACGCTGGCGATGCCGCACATCGCGCGTGCCCATGAGTGGCTGCGGCGCACGGCCGCCGACTGGTGCTGAGCCAGACGGGAGCGGCCTCACCCTGAGGGCCCGGGCGGTGACGTTTCGCGATGTTTCACGTGGAACCAGCCGGGCCACATTTCACCCATGACCGTCCGACCCGTGGTCAAGCGCACCGCCCGCGCCGTTCTTCTGGACGGCGACGACCTGATCCTGATCAAGCGCACCAAGCCTGGCCTGGATCCCTACTGGGTCACCCCCGGGGGCGGGGTCGAGCCGGAGGATCCGTCCGTCGTCCACGCCCTGCACCGCGAGGTGTACGAGGAACTCGGCGCCAAGATCACCGACGTGGTCCCCTGCTTCGTGGACACCGTGGAGCACATCGGCGAGGACGGCGGCGCGACCGGAGTCAAGGTGCAGCACTTCTTCGTCTGCCGCCTGGAGTCCATGGACCCCTCCCTGCGGCACGGCCCCGAGGTCGACCAGCCCGTCGGCGAGTACGAGATCGTACGGGTGCCCTTCACCCGGGTCGGCATCGCCTCCGTCCACCTCGTGCCGCTGTCGCTGCGGCACTACCTGGACGGCAACATCGAGGGTGTGCGGGCCATGCACGCCCCTGATCTGGGCTGACCGCAGACCGGGAGGCAGCGCTCGGCTTCGCGGCCGGTTTCCCGCGCGGCGTGGACCCGCCGCCCCTGCCGCCGGAGGCACTGTCGCCGGCCGGAGTGTCCACGGTCGGCCCCGCCCCGGGCATTCCCCGGCCGGTCCGTGCACGTCCTCGGCCGCAGGGCGTGTCCCCGGCGAACGGATCGCTCCGCCTGTCCGTACCGTGCGCATCCCACCCCAGCCCCATACCGGGATCGGCCCTACCGTCCGTTGCCTCGCGCACAAGCCCTCGCCCGGGCCACCTGTACGGGCACGACACGAATCATCAGGTCCGTCGGCTGCCAGGCGCTCCACGCTCCGTCAGGGGCATACGGCTGATCCTCCCGGCGCCCCGGGGCTGCCTCCGGCCCGAGCCACCGGAAGGAGGCCGCCGGGCGCCGGCCGCTCCCCGATGTTTCACGTGAAACACCCGGCAGCTGTCCGCACGCTGTACGCCCGGCCACGGCATGGCCAAAAGGCCGTATGTCTCCTGTGAAACAGGTGGACGCCAAGGGCTCTCTTCGGACAGCCTGACCTGCGTGCCGACTCCTTCCCTCGCCTCTCTGCCCATCCGCCGTCTGACACTTCGCGATCTCACCGCCTGCGCCGACTTGTCCGAGAACCGGGGGTGGCCGCGCGAGGAGCACAAATGGAGCCTCCTCCTCACGGCCGGGAAGGGCTACGGCATCGACGACCCCGACGGGGGCCTCGTCGGCGCCTGCGTGGTCACCGAGTACGGGCCGCAGGAGCACCCCGACCTCGCGGCCGTCGGGATGGTGCTGGTCGCCGAACGGCATGCCCGTCAGGGTGTGGGACGCCGGCTGATGCGCCAGATCGTCGCGGCCATGGGCACCACACCGCTGACCCTGCACTCGACACCGTACGGGCGGCCGCTCTACGAGGAACTCGGCTTCAAGGTCACCGGCCGGGCGGAAATGCTGCGCGGACGCTTCACGCCCGAGGAGCCGACGCCCCGGACCGCCACACGGGCGGCCACCGCGGAGGACCTTCCCGCGATCCTCCGGCTCGACGAGGAAGTGTTCGGCGTCGACCGCACGCACATCATCACGCGACTGCCCGCCTTCGCCGATCAGCTGCGCGTCGCCGAGGACCGAGGCCGGATCACCGGATACACGGCCGCCTGGCCCAACATGGACACACATGTCGTGGGGCCGCTGATCGCCCGCGACACGGAGACGGCGAAGGCGCTGCTCGCCTCGCTCGCCGCCCATACCGACCGTCCGTTGCGCACCGACATCGACGTACGGCACGAGGAACTGCTGAGCTGGGCGAAGGAGCGCGGTCTGAGGTCCGTCGCCTTCAACGCGGTCATGACCTACGGCATCACGGAGCTGCCCGGGGACTGGACCCGGCGGTTCGCTCCCCTGACGGTGGCCGCGGGCTGACACCCCGGAGCCTGCCGCTCGCCGCGTACGACGACGCCGGTTCCCGAGGGCGGTCGGGAACCGGCGTGCGCGAGAACGCGAGTGGCGTCAGGCCAGGGTCTCCACGGAGGCCACGGCGAAGGCGTGGTCCTGCTCCGGAGCGCCACCGCCGACACCGATCGCGCCGATCAGCCGGCCGTCACGGCGGACCGGCACGCCACCCGCGATGAAGAGCAGCGGCCGGTCGAGCGCGGTGGGCAGGGTGTGGAAGAGACCGCCCGGCTGCACCGTGTCGACGAGGTCGGCGGTGGGCGCGTTCAGCTGGAGTGCCGTGTAGGCCTTGCGGGTGCTGGTCTCCCCGGAGATCAGCACCGCCCGGTCGTCCCGCCGGAAGGCCAGCAGGTGGCCCCCGGCGTCCAGGACGGTGACACTGACCGGGACTCCGGCGGTCTCGGCGGCACGGCGGGCCGCGGTGACGAGGATCTCGGCGTCCTGGATCGTCAGCGGGGCGACGGCGGTGGTGGTGCTCATGGGAGGTTCTCTCCTTGATCGATACGTGATGGTGCTGTGCCTCGCCGGATGTCGAGGCGGTGCCCGGCTGCCGGACGCGGGGACGGCCCTGGCCTCGCGCCCGTCAGCCCGGTGTCCGGTGGGACCGGTGCTGTGGCCCGGTACCGGAGCCGGTTCCGCGGCCCGGTACCGGATGCGGTCCTGCTCCAGCGGTGGCTGGGGTCCGGGTGGAAGACGGTCCCGGGCTCAGTGGTGGACCACGGTCCGCTGGTCGGCGGGCACGGAACCCGCGACGACCGCGCTGGGCGCGTTGTCGCGCCGTTCGAGAGCGGCCGAGAGGACGGCCAGGACCAGCGCGGCCGCGGCGAGGATGGCACCGACCCAGTTCGGGGCGGTGTAGCCGAGACCGGCGGCGATGACGAGGCCGCCGAGCCAGGCGGACAGCGCGTTGCCGAGGTTGAAGGCGCCGATGTTCACGGCCGAGGCCAGCGTCGGGGCACCGTGCGCCTGGTCGAGGACGCGCTTCTGCAGCGGCGGGACGGTGGCGAAGCCGAGGGCGCCGATCAGCGCGATGGACACGGCTGACGCGATCTTGTCGTGCGCGGTGACGGTGAAGAGCGCGAGCACGAGGGCGAGGGCGCCGAGGGAGATGTACAGCATGGGCATCAGGGCACGGTCGGCGAACCGGCCGCCGACGAGATTGCCGCCGACCATGCCGAGCCCGAAGAGGACCAGCAGCCAGGTGACCGAGCCGTCGGCGAAGCCGGCGACGTGGGTCATCATCGGCGCGATGTAGGTGATGGCCGCGAAGACACCACCGAAGCCGAGCACGGTCATCGCCATGGCCAGCAGGACCTGGACGTTCTTGAAGGCGGCCAGTTCGTGCCGCAGTCGCACGCCCTCCGGCTTGGGCATGTCGGGAACCAGTTTGGCGATGCCCGCCAGGCCGATGACGCCGAGGGCCGCGACGATACCGAAGGTGACGCGCCAGCCGACGGACTGTCCGACGAGCGTGCCCAGCGGCACACCGATGACATTGGCGACGGTCAGGCCGGTGAACATCATGGCGATCGCGCCGGCCTTCTTGTCCGGGGCGACCAGGTCGGCCGCGACGACCGAGCCGATGCCGAAGAACGCGCCGTGGGCGAGGGAGGCGACCACGCGGCCGATCAGCATGACGGCGAAGGCCGGAGCGAAGGCGGACAGCAGATTGCCCGCGATGAACAGGCCCATCAGCAGCATCAGCATCCGCTTGCGGGAGATCTTGGTGCCGAGCACGGTCATCAGCGGGGCACCGAACATGACGCCGAGGGCATAGCCGGTCACCAGGAAGCCGGCAGTGGGAATGGAGACCCCGAAGTCGCCCGCGACCTCGGGCAGCAAGCCCATGATCACGAACTCGGTCGTTCCGATCCCGAAGGCCCCGATCGCGAGGGCCAGAAGCGCGAGAGGCATAGGGGTACACCTTCCCAAACGGTTGCAGTAGCTCTTTTGCTGCGCCAACAATAGTTGCAGACGCGGGATACATGCAACCAGAGACTATTGCGCCCCTGCTCTATCCTGGTATCAGCTGCCCCGGGACGGAGGAAACGCCAATGACAGCGACGGACCCCGCGCTCACCGCCCTCGCCCAGGGCTGGTGCGCCCTCTCCCTGCTGCACGGGAGGATCGAGGCCCACATCGAGCGCGCCCTGCAGGCGAAGCACGACCTGAGCGTGCGCGAGTACTCCCTGCTGGACGTGCTCAGCCGCCAGCACGACGGCGACGGGGGCCATCTGCAGATGAAGCAGGTCGCCGACGCGGTCGTTCTCAGCCAGAGCGCCACGACACGCCTGGTCACCCGGCTCGAGGACCGGGGCCTGCTGGAGCGCTACCTGTGCCCCACCGACCGCCGCGGCATCTACACCAACGTCACCGAGACGGGCCTGAAGCTCCTGGCGGAGGCACGGCCCACCAACGACACCGCCCTGCGGGAAGCCCTCGACGAGGCCGCCAAGAATCCCGACCTGGCCCCGCTGGTCCGAGCCGTGGAGACGTTGAAGGCGCCGATGCCCGCGTAGGGTGCGGACATGGCCGATCTTGAGATACGCGCAGCCGTCGCCGACGATCTTCCCGCGATCGTCGGCATGCTCGCTGACGACCCCTTGGGCGCACAGCGCGAGTCACCGGACGACCTCACCCCGTACCTGGCCGCACTGGAGCGGATCAGCGCCGACCCGAACCAGCATCTGGTCGTCGCGGTCCGTGCCGGCCGCGTCGTCGGCACCCTCCAGCTCACGATCGTTCCCGGGCTGTCCCGGCGCGGCGCCACCAGATCGATCATCGAAGGGGTGCGGATTCACGCCGATGAGCGTGGCAGCGGCCTGGGAACACAGCTCATCCGGTGGGCGATCGACGAGTCCCGGCGTCACGAGTGCCAACTGGTCCAGCTGACCTCGGACAACACCCGCACCGACGCCCACCGCTTCTACGAACGGCTCGGTTTCACACCGTCGCACGTCGGCTTCAAACTCCCGCTGTGAGTATGCGTACGGGCCTTCGTTTCACGTGAAACGAAGGCCCGTACGCATACCGCTGCCTAACCGATACCGCGCCACCCCTCGGGATCGACCCCACCCGGTACAGGCGCTCCCTCGTCGTACGGCTGACGTGTGAACACGAACGACCCGAGGTCGAGATGGCTCACGGTCCCGTCCGGGTGCCGTACGGCCTGCAGCAGCTCTCCGGCGTAGTAGCCCTCCAGACCGGTCCAGGTGCCGTCGCCGTTCGCCCGGAAGCGCGAACGCCGGCCGTTCCCGGACAAGGGCTCCAGCGACAGGCCTCCGTCGGACGTCAGCCGCAGCCCGAACGCGTACGTCCCCCAGTACCACTGCCCGGCCAACTCCAGAACGGATGGATCGACTGCGGGCAGCGGTCGCCACGGCTCCGGAATCCGCGGCTCGGCCTCGGCGACGATGCGGACCAGATCGGCGCTCACCGCCGACACCGGAGGCCCCGAGGTGCAGTTGGCCAGCACCACCGCAGCCACATCGTCCGCCACGCTGATGGTGAGGCCGGCCAGAAAGCCCGGCAACGACCCGGAGTGCCCCACGAGCAGCCGCCCGTCCCGGTGCTGGATCTGCAGCCCGAGGCCGTAGGACACCCCGTCCGCGACATCCGTCGCCTCGACCGGCGCCGCGGGCGCCCTCATCTCCCGTACCGTCTCCACGCCGAGCACCCGGTCGTCGCCGTGCGTCAGGAAGACGGCGAACCGCGCCAGGTCGCCGGTCGTGGACCAGAGCTGGCCGGCGGAAGCCATCCGCCCCAGGTCCTCCGCCGGCTCGGGCAGCAGCACATCGGCCCACGGATGCACCGCCCAGCCGCCGGCGTGCGGCGCCTGCGGCCGCGGACTCGTACGGTCCAGGCCCAGGGGTTCCAGTACTTCCCGGCGCAGGACGTCCTCCCAGGGCGCGCCGCGCAGCCGCTCGACCAACGCCCCCAGCAGCGCATAGCCGGGATTCGAGTAATGGAAGCGGCGGCCCACCGGGTGCAGCCGAGGCTGCTTGCCCAGGACGTCGGCGAGTTCCGGGCGCAGGGCCCCCGGGGTCCGTTCCCACCACGGCGCGGGCGACTCGGCCGCCAGCCCTCCGGTGTGTGCGAGCAGTTCCGCGATGGTCGCCTCACCCACACCGGTGCCCGGCAGATGCTTCTCCAACGGGTCACCGAGGTCGAGCACCCCCTCGTCCCGGAGCCTCAGCACGAGAACGGCCGTGAAGGTCTTGGTGATCGAGCCGATCCGGTACTGCACGTTCTCGTCCGGTCCGTGTCCGTCCACCGAGGTACGGGCTCCCTGCCACACGGTCCGTCCGTCCCGTACGACCGCGGCGACCAGCGACGGCGCACGCCCCTCGGCCTGGGCGACGGCGATCCGGTGCAGCAGTGCGCGGCGGGTGCTCGGCAGCAGCTCTTCCTGAGGTGTCGTCATGATTCCAGTCCACCCGGCCGTGCGTCCCTCGTCGAGCCGTTTTCCCGCAGGCGGCGGTCCAGTCGCTCAGGTCTGCGCCATGTCCACGAACCGCGAGTAGTGCCCCTGGAAGGCGACCGTGATCGTCGCCGTCGGGCCGTTCCGGTGCTTGGCGACGATCAGGTCGGCCTCACCCGCGCGCGGCGACTCCTTCTCGTAGGCGTCCTCGCGGTGCAACAGGATGACCATGTCGGCGTCCTGTTCGATGGAGCCGGACTCACGCAGGTCGGAGACCATCGGCTTCTTGTCGGTGCGCTGCTCGGGGCCGCGGTTCAGCTGCGAGAGCGCGATGACCGGGATCTCCAGCTCCTTGGCGAGCAGCTTGAGGTTACGGGACATGTCCGAGACCTCTTGCTGGCGGCTCTCGGCGCGCTTGGAGCCGCCGGACTGCATCAGCTGGAGGTAGTCGATGACCACCAGTTTCAGGTCGTTGCGCTGCTTGAGCCGGCGGCACTTGGCGCGGATCTCCATCATCGACAGGTTCGGGGAGTCGTCGATGTAGAGCGGCGCGGCCGAGACGTCCGGCATCCGGCGGGCCAGGCGCGTCCAGTCCTCGTCGGTCATCGTGCCGGACCGCATGTGGTGCAGGGCGACCCGCGCCTCGGCGGACAGCAGACGCATCGCGATCTCGTTGCGCCCCATTTCGAGCGAGAAGATGACGCTCGGCAGATTGTGCTTGATCGCCGCCGCTCGCGCGAAGTCCAGCGCGAGCGTCGACTTGCCCATGGCGGGACGCGCGGCAATGACGATCATCTGGCCCGGGTGCAGACCGTTGGTGAGCGAGTCGAAGTCCGTGAAACCGGTGGGCACACCGGTCATCTCGCCGCTGCGCGAGCCGATCGCCTCGATCTCGTCGAGAGCGCCCTCCATGATGTCGCCGAGCGGCAGGTAGTCCTCGCTGGTGCGCTGCTCGGTGACCGCGTAGATCTCGGCCTGGGCGCGGTTGACGATCTCGTCGACGTCGTCGTCCGCCGCGTATCCCATCTGTGTGATGCGCGTGCCCGCCTCGACCAGGCGGCGCAGGATGGCACGCTCATGGACGATCTCGGCGTAGTACGCCGCGTTCGCCGCCGTCGGAACGGTCTGGACGAGCGTGTGCAGATACGCCGCGCCGCCGACTTTGTTGATCTCGCCGCGCTTGGTCAGCTCGGCGGCGATGGTGATGGGGTCGGCCGGCTCGCCCCTGGCGTACACGTCGAGGATCGCCTGGTAGATCGTCTCGTGGGCCGGCTTGTAGAAGTCGTGGCCCTTGAGGATCTCCACGACGTCGGCGATCGCGTCCTTGGACAGGAGCATGCCGCCGAGGACGGACTGTTCGGCCTCGATGTCCTGCGGCGGTACCCGCTCGAACGACGGGCCGGCGCCGTCCCACGCGCCGCTGTCCGGGCCCCGGTCGTGCTGTTCGTCACGGCTTCGGGTTCCGTTGCCGCGCCACCGGGAGGCGGGCAGACGATCACTGGGCCCGCTGTCGGCCCACGGCTCGTCCAAGGGCTCGGAAATGCTCACCGAGCCACCTCCTCCCGTCCGCCGAGCGGACCTCGCCGTGCCCTCTTTTCTACGGCACGGCACTGACAACCAAGAGGCCCAACTCCGCTTGCAGCACGTCGGTTTTGCGGTGGCTTCAGAGCCTGTGCAGGGAGCGGGCGCCGGACCACGGTAGGCCCGTCGGCACCGTCAGCCAATCTGGTTATCCACAGGCCGTGTGGACAACGGCCCAGATGCTGTGGAGAACCCCGTGAAACCTGTGCACAAGCCAGTGGACAGCCCTGTGAACAAGACCTCGATCTTTCCTGGACAACCACTCTGAGCTGCTGGTTTACCATCCACCGGCTGTGCAGAAGAAAAACTTTCCCAGTCGGCTCAAGATCACTGTGGACAACATGCGGAAGCATCCACAGCACGACAGACAGTAAGAGTCAAAAAGGCTTTGCACTTCTTACCTGTGGACGACTAGATTGGCGGCCATGAGACAGGCTCCCGCGCGCTCCCGGTCCGTACGTCGACAGCATGACCGAGAGATCGTCGCGCTGGCCGTCCCGGCCTTCGGCGCACTCGTCGCCGAGCCCCTCTTCGTTCTGGCCGACAGCGCGATCGTCGGCCATCTCGGCACCGCGCAGCTCGCCGGACTCGGCGTCGCCTCGGCCCTGCTGACAACAGCCGTCAGCATCTTCGTCTTCCTCGCCTACGCCACCACGGCGGCCGTCGCCCGGCGCGTCGGCGCGGGCGAGCTGCAAGCCGCCATCCGTCAAGGAATGGACGGCATCTGGCTCGCCCTCCTGCTCGGCGCCGCCGTCATCGCCGTCGTCCTCCCCACGGCGCCGGCCCTGGTGAGCCTCTTCGGCACCTCGGACACCGCGGCCCCCTACGCCACGACCTATCTGCGGATCTCCGCGCTCGGCATTCCGGCCATGCTCGTCGTGCTCGCCGCCACAGGCGTCCTGCGCGGGCTCCAGGACACGAAGACGCCGCTCTACGTCGCGGTGGCGGGCTTCATCGCCAACGCCGCCCTCAACGCCGGGCTCGTCTACGGCGCCGGTCTCGGCATCGCCGGTTCCGCCTGGGGCACGGTCATCGCCCAGTGCGGCATGGCCGCCGTCTATCTCGTGGTGGTGGTCCGCGGAGCACGCCGGCACGGTGCCTCTCTGCGGCCCGACGCCGCCGGGATCAGGGCCTCCGCCCAGGCCGGTGTGCCGCTGCTGGTCCGTACCCTCTCGCTCCGGGCGATCCTGATGATCGCAACGGCTGTCGCGGCCCGCCTCGGCGACGCCGACGTCGCCGCACACCAGATCATTCTGTCGCTGTGGAGTCTGCTCGCCTTCGCCCTCGATGCCATCGCCATCGCGGGGCAGGCCATCATCGGCCGCTGTCTGGGGGCGGGCGACGCACAAGGCGCGCGGGACGCCTGCCGCCGCATGGTGGAATGGGGCACAGCGGTCGGAGTCGTGCTCGGCGTCCTGGTCGTGGTGGCCCGTCCGGTCTTCCTGCCGCTCTTCACGAGCGACTCCCTGGTGAAGAACGCAGCCCTCCCCGCACTGATCGTGGTGGCACTCTCCCAGCCGATCTCCGGCGTCGTCTTCGTTCTGGACGGCGTCCTGATGGGCGCGGGCGACGGACCGTACCTCGCCTGGGCGATGCTGGTCACCCTGGCCGTCTTCACCCCCGTGGCGCTGCTCGTCCCGACGCTCGGCGGCGGACTCACCGCACTCTGGGCGGCCATGGCGCTGATGATGGCGGTGCGCCTGCTGACCCTGTGGCTGCGTACACGATCGGGCCGCTGGATCGTCACGGGTGCGACGCGCTGACCGTTCCACGTGAAACATGCATCCCTCCCCGACAGGAGGAGAAGCATCCGCGCGGAACAGGCGGCCCTCACGGGCCGTGCGGACCGGTACCCGGCACCCGCCCCACCGGCATCGCCCGTCCGGCGAGCACGCGAAAAGGGGCCGCACACCAGTGGGTGCGGCCCCTTCTCACAGCGGTTCCAGCCGGGTTCCCCCGGCTGTTCCAGCCGAGCGCTGCGTCAGGCGGCGACGACCTCGATGTTGACCTTGGCGGCAACCTCGGGGTGCAGACGCACGGACGTCTCGTGGGCGCCCAGGGTCTTGATCGGCGTGGCGACCTCGATGCGGCGCTTGTCGACCTCGGGGCCACCGGCGTCCTTGATCGCCGAGGCGATGTCGGCCGGGGTGACGGAACCGAAGAGACGACCGGCGTCGCCGGCGCGGACGGCCAGGCGGACCTTGACGCCCTCGAGCTGGGCCTTGATCTGGTTGGCCTGCTCGATGGTCTGGATCTCGTGGATCTTGCGAGCACGGCGGATCTGCTCGACGTCCTTCTCGCCGCCCTTGGTCCAGCGGATCGCGAACTTCCGCGGGATCAGGTAGTTGCGAGCGTAGCCGTCCTTGACCTCGACGACGTCGCCCGCAGCGCCGAGGCCGGAGACCTCGTGGGTGAGGATGATCTTCATGAGTCGGTCACCCTTCCCTTAGCGCGCGGTGGAGGTGTAGGGCAGCAGCGCCATCTCACGGCTGTTCTTCACGGCCGTGGCGACGTCACGCTGGTGCTGGGTGCAGTTGCCGGTCACGCGGCGGGCACGGATCTTGCCGCGGTCGGAAATGAACTTCCGCAGCATGTTCGTGTCCTTGTAGTCCACGTACGTGACCTTGTCCTTGCAGAACGCGCAGACCTTCTTCTTCGGCTTGCGCACAGGCGGCTTCGCCATGGTGTTTCTCCTGTGTGATCAAGAAGTTGGGGTGCGCCCCACTCCCGACCCGGCCGGACCCGAGGGCCCGGCTCGAGGGCCTAGAAGGGGGGCTCGTCCGAGTAGCCGCCACCGCCGCCGGAGCCGCCGCCCCAGCCGCCGCCCTGGTTGCCACCGGCGGGAGCGCCGGTCGCCCACGGGTCGTCGGCGGGGGCACCGCCCTGCTGGCCGCCGCCGGAGCCGCCGCCCCAGCCGCCGCCCTGGTTGCCGCCACCGCCGTAACCGCCCTGGCCACCGCGACCGGTGGTCTTGGTGACCTTGGCCGTGGCGTTGCGCAGGCTGGGGCCGACTTCCTCGACGTCCAGCTCGTAGACCGTGCGCTTGACGCCCTCACGGTCCTCGTAGGACCGCTGCTTCAGCCGGCCCTGCACGATGACGCGCATGCCTCGCTGGAGCGACTCGGCGACGTTCTCCGCCGCCTGGCGCCAGACCGAGCAGGTCAGGAAGAGGCTCTCGCCGTCCTTCCACTCATTGGTCTGGCGGTCGAAGGTGCGGGGGGTGGACGCGACACGGAACTTCGCGACGGCCGCACCGGACGGGGTGAAGCGCAGCTCGGGGTCGTCGACAAGATTGCCGATGACCGTGATGACGGTCTCGCCTGCCATGGGGGAACCTCTCGGCGGGTTTGCTGCTGGCTGCTGGTGGTGCTACTCGAGTCCCGGGATCAGCTGAGCGGGAGGGCTCAGTGGGTCTCGGGGCGGAGGACCTTGGTCCGGAGAACCGACTCGTTCAGGTTCATCTGGCGGTCGAGCTCCTTGACGACCGCAGGCTCGGCCTGCAGGTCGATGACCGAGTAGATGCCCTCGGGCTTCTTCTTGATCTCGTACGCGAGACGACGACGGCCCCAGGTGTCGACCTTCTCGACCTTTCCGCCACCGTCACGGACGACGGAAAGGAAGTTCTCGATCAGCGGGGAGACAGCGCGCTCCTCGAGATCGGGGTCGAGGATGACCATCACCTCGTAGTGACGCATGTGGAACCCACCTCCTCTGGACTCAACGGCCACGGTCGTTCCGTGGCAGGAGGGTTGTGATGCGTACGCAACGGTATCGGCCGCCACTGACAATCGGGGTCGGTCGGCGGTTTCCCCAGGTGGCCCGGAAGGGTTCCGGCCCTCTCCCGGCCACGCCCGGGCAGACACCGGTGCAGACGGTACAGAGTACCCGCACGGCGGCTTCCGGTTGAAATCCGGTCGCGAAGGCCGTCAATCTGTACGCATCGGGTGTGTACGGCGCTACGATGCGCCGCCTCTCGCAGGAGGTGCCCTATGGCACAGGCAATGCGGCCCAATGCCGCCGGCGGCCTTTTCGCCACGGACGGCAAACCCCACCCCCTCCAGGACACCCTGCTCGCGGTGACCCTGGTCCTGGGCATCACGGCGTTCGTCACGGCGCTGGTCGACGACGGCCTGCACCTGCTGAGCTCCTGGACCGGCCTGGTGGGCATCGTCACCGGCGCGTACGGCCAGTGGATCTCGGAGACGACCCGCGAACGCTTCGGCCTGATCCTGGGTCTGGGCGCCGCGGGGGTCGGCTTCTTCCTGGGCATGGCGCACGGCGGCCTCTTCGGTGGGCTCGTCGACTGACGCCACGGACACCGTCCCTCCCGCACCGTCCACAGCACCGCGCAACGCCCCGGCCACCGGCAGGCCGGGGCGTAAGGTGCCGTACGCCCAGTCGGGGCGCCCGCGAGGCGCAGTAGGCTTCGGCGCGAGAGCCGGAGCCCCTGTATCCATGGGGACACACCAGCCCGAGGAGCGCCCCGAATGAGCCTGACCCTGAGGACCATCAGTCGCGAGCAGCATCTGGCCTACATCCAGAGCCTGCCGTCGGCGAGCCACATGCAGGTCCCGGCCTGGGCGGACGTCAAGGCGGAATGGCGCTCGGAGAACCTCGGCTGGTTCGACGACCGGACCGGCGAGCTGGTCGGCGTGGGTCTGGTCCTCTACCGTCAGCTGCCCAAGATCAAGCGCTATCTCGCGTACCTGCCCGAGGGCCCGGTCATCAACTGGTTCGCGCCGAACCTCCAGGAGTGGATCGAGCCGATGCTGGCGCACCTCAAGCAGCAGGGCGCCTTCTCGGTCAAGATGGGCCCGCCGGTGATCATCCGGCGCTGGGAGGCCAACACCATCAAGAAGGGCATCCAGGACCCGGACGTGAAGCGTCTGCGCGACCTGGAGGCCGACTTCATCGAGCCCCGCGCCTTCGAGGTGGCCGACAAGCTGCGCCGCATGGGCTGGCAGCAGGGCGAGGACGGCGGCGCCGGCTTCGGCGACGTCCAGCCCCGCTACGTCTACCAGGTGCCGCTGGCCAACCGCTCCCTGGAAGAGGTCCACAAGAACTTCAACCAGCTGTGGCGCCGCAACATCAAGAAGGCCGAGAAGGCCGGCGTCGAGGTCGTCCAGGGCGGCTACCAGGACCTGGCGGAATGGCAGCGGCTGTACGAGATCACGGCGGTGCGCGACAAGTTCCGGCCCCGCCCGCTGTCGTACTTCCAGCGCATGTGGACGGCCCTCAACAGCGAGGACCCCAACCGCATGCGGCTGTACTTCGCCCGCCACAACGGCGTGAACCTGTCGGCGGCGACGATGCTGATCGTCGGCGGGCACGTCTGGTACTCCTACGGCGCCTCCGACAACATCGGCCGGGAGGTCCGCCCCTCGAACGCGATGCAGTGGCGGATGCTGCGCGACGCCTACGCGCTCGGCGCCACCGTCTACGACCTGCGCGGCATCTCCGACTCGCTGGACGAGACCGATCACCTCTTCGGCCTGATCCAGTTCAAGGTGGGCACGGGCGGCCAGGCCGCCGAGTACCTCGGCGAGTGGGACTTCCCGCTGAACAAGCTGCTCCACAAGGCGCTCGACATCTACATGTCGCGCCGCTGACGACGCCGTTCGTTCTCCCGCAGCGCCGTCCATCACCCCGACAGCTCCCACCCCTTTGACACACCGCAGCCACGAGAAAGGTTCCAGGTCCGGCCATGGCGCTCACGCTCTACGTCGACACCGCGCGCTGGCGGGCGCACCACAAGCACGTGCAGGAGCAGTTCCCGGGGCTCGTCCCGGTCTGCAAGGGCAACGGCTACGGCTTCGGGCACGAGCGGCTGGCGGAGGAGGCCACGCGACTGGGCGCGGACATCCTCGCCGTGGGCACCACGTACGAGGCCGCACGCATCAAGGACTTCTTCAGCGGTGACCTGCTGGTGCTGACGCCGTACCGGCGCGGCGAGGAGCCCGTGCCGCTGCCCGACCGGGTCGTCCGCTCGGTGTCGTCGGTCGACGGCGTGTACGGCCTCGTGGGCGCCCGCGTGGTCATCGAGGTGATGTCCTCGATGAAGCGGCACGGGATCAGCGAGCAGGACCTGCCGCAGTTGCACGCCGCCATAGAGAACGTCCGGCTGGAGGGCTTCGCCATCCATCTGCCGCTGGACCGCACCGACGGCTCCGACGCCGTCGAGGAGGTCATCGGCTGGATGGACCGGCTGCGCGCCGCCCGGCTGCCGCTGCACACGATGTTCGTCAGCCACCTCAAGGCCGAGGACCTGGCCCGGCTGCAGCAGCAGTTCCCGCAGACCCGCTTCCGCGCCCGCATCGGCACCCGGCTGTGGCTGGGCGACCACGAGGCCACCGAGTACCGCGGCTCGGTCCTGGACGTCACGCGCGTGGCCAAGGGCGAGCGCTTCGGCTACCGGCAGCAGAAGGCGGCCTCCGACGGTTTCCTGGTGGTCGTCGCGGGCGGCACCTCGCACGGGGTGGGCCTGGAGGCCCCCAAGGCCCTGCACGGCGTCATGCCGCGCGCCAAGGGCGTCGCCCGCGCGGGCCTCGCCACGGTCAACCGGAACCTCTCCCCGTTCGTCTGGGGCGGCAAGCAGCGCTGGTTCGCGGAGCCGCCGCACATGCAGGTCTCGATCCTGTTCGTGCCCGCGGACGCGCCGGAGCCGAAGGTCGGCGAGGAGCTGGTGGCCCACCTGCGGCACACCACCACGCAGTACGACCGGCTCGTCGACCGCTGACCGGGGGCGACACGACAAGGCCCGTACACGGTTCTCCCGTGTACGGGCCTTCCTCGTGCTCCCCCGGCCGGCGCCGTGCGCGGGATCCGACCGGCGGGGCGCCCCGGATCTGGCCGACGTGACACGCGCGATCCGGTCGTCGCGGCTCCCGTGCCCCGGTCGCCGCCACGGCCTTGGTCCGCCGGCCCGTCGTTCGCTCAGGGCGAACCGTCGTTCGCCCTCCGCGCACCCCGCTCGACCTTGGGCCCGTCGAAGTGGACCGCGTCCCGCTCGGAACGGGTGGCGGCCGCGCCCAGCACGAAGACGTCCTCCGCGCCGTCGAGCACACCCCCCGAGGGGTCGTCGTCGCCGGACCGGCGCACCACGTCCTGCTCCGGCATGAGGATGTCGCGGACCACCACGACGCACAGGTACAGCGTCCCCAGCAGGTGCACGCCGATCGCCCAGTGGTAGCCGTCGGTGGGCAGGCCCTTGTGGGCGTCACCGCTGGTCGTGTACGCCAGGTACATCCAGATGCCCAGGAAGTACGCCACCTCGCACGCCTGCCAGATCAGGAAGTCCCGCCACTTCGGGCGGGCCAGCGCGGCCAGCGGCACGAGCCACAGCACGTACTGCGGCGAGTACACCTTGTTGGTGAGGATGAACGCCGCGACGATCAGGAAGGCCAGTTGCGCGAAGCGCGGACGCCGGGGGGCGGTCAGCGTGAGTGCCGCGACGCCCGCGCAGCACAGCAGCATCAGCAGGGTGGCGAGCGTGTTGACGGTGTCGGTGCTGAGCGGGTCGGTGGAGTTCTGGGCCAGGATCAGCCAGAAGGAACCGAAGTCGACGCCCCGTTCCTGGCTGAAGGTGTAGAACTTCGACCAGCCCTCGAAGGCGAAGAGCATGACCGGCGCGTTCACCACGAGCCAGGCGACGACCGCGCCTCCGAGAGCCGTCCCGTACTCCCGCCACTTCCCGGCCCGCCAGCACAGCACCAGCAGGGGACCGAGCAGCAGGAAGGGATAGAGCTTGGCGGCCGTGGCGAGCCCCAGCAGCACGCCGAAGGCGAGGGAACGCCCCCGCGACCACATCAGCATCGCCGCAGCCGTCAGAGCGACCGCCAGCAGATCCCAGTTGATCGTCGCGGTCAGGGCGAAGGCGGGCGCCAGGGCGACCAGCAGACCGTCCCAGGGGCGCCGGGCGTGCGTGCGGGTCACACAGACGGCGATGACGGCCGTGCACACCATGAGCATCCCGGCGTTGACCATCCAGTACCACTGCTCCTGGTCCTGGATGCTTCCGCTGCCGGGTGTCAGCCAGGCGGCCACCTCCATGAACACGCCGGTCAGCACCGGGTACTCGAGGTACTGCATGTCACCGGGAAGCCGGTCGAAATAGGGCACCAGCCCGTCGGCGAAACCGCGTCCCTGGTAGAGGTGGGGGATGTCCGAGTAGCAGGCGTGCGTGTACTGCGAGCTGGCGCCGAAGAACCAGGCGCCGTTGTAGCAGGGCGCCTTCTGGACCAGGCCGAGGGCGAACACGCCGATCGCCACGAGCGCGACCACCCGCACGGGCGTCCACCAGGACGTTCCGAGCAGGGCGTGCCGACCGAGAGGGCCGCCGATCAGCTCACTGCCGCGTGCGGCGACCTCGTCCTCCTGGGTCGGCCGCACCGGCTCCGGCTCATGTGCGCTCGCTTGCGTCGATTCTGCGCTGGGCATGCCGCCATCCTGCCGTACGAGCCTGGCAATACGCCGAGGGCCGCCGCACCTGCGTGGGTGCGGCGGCCCTCGTTTCACGTGAAACATGCGCATGTTTCACGTGAAACGCCCGTACTGGGCAATGCGGCGGTTAATCGGCCGGGCCTCCGAAGAGGCCGCCTCCGTTCTCGTTTCCTCTGTTGTTGCCTTCCTCTTCCGTCGATGTGGCCGTCGGTGTCGAGGTCTCCTCGTCGCCCGTGCCGCCGTTCTCCTGCCCGTCGTCCTCGTCGTCGCACCGGAAACCGAGGCAGGGGGACTCGCTCACCGACGGCGACGGGGTGGCCTCCTCCGTCTCGCTGACCGTCGGGCTCGGCGTCGGAGTGGGCTTCTCCTCGGTCTCGGTCGGCATGGGCGTGGGCGTCGGGCTCGGGACGTCGTTGACGATCTCACCGATGGGCTCGGGGGTCGGGAACTTCTTCGCCGGCTCGCCCTTCAGCGCCTGCTCCATGTAGTCGTGCCAGATCTCGGCCGGGAACGAGGCGCCGTGGATCGACTCCTGGCCGCCCGTTCCGTACATCTCCAGGAACGTGCGGTTCTTCATGGTCTCGTCGTCGGGGTACCGGAACATGCTGATCGCCGTCGACAGCTGCGGCGTGTACCCGACGAACCAGGCGGACTTGTTGCCGTCGGTGGTACCGGTCTTGCCGGCCACCTCACGACCGGGCAGCTGGGCGTTGGTACCCGTGCCGTCCTCGACCACGGTCTTCAGGACGTCGGTGACGTTGTCGGCGACCTTCGCCTCGAATGCCTGCTCGGTCTGCGTCTTGTGCGTGTAGACCGTCCCGTCCTGGCTGGTGACCTTCTGGACGGAGTACGGATCGCGCTGCTTGCCGCTGGCCGCGAAGGTGGCGTAGGAACCGGCCATCCGGATCGCGCTGGGGTCGGAGATGCCGATCGAGAAGGACGGGTAGTTGGTGCCGGTCAGGCTGCTCTCCAGCAGACCCGCGTCGACCGCGGCTTCCTTCACCTTGTCCAGTCCGACGTCCATGCCCAGCTGCACGAAGGCGGAGTTCACCGAGAACTGCATGGCCTCACGGAGGTCGATCTTGTAGTCCGGCGGAGTGCCGCGCGATTCGTCACCGTCGTTGGTCTGCAGCCACTCCTTGCCCTCCTCGTTGTGCCAGACCGTCCCGTCGTACTCCTTGATCTTGAGCTTGTTCTTGCCGCTGTACAGGCTCTTCGGGGAGACGACGGTGCGCTCGTCCAGCCCCTGGGTCGGTCCCAGATCCGGGTTGCGCACGCCCCACTTCATGGCCGCCGCGAGCACGAACGGCTTGAAGGTCGAACCCACCTGGGCGCCGGTGACGTCGGCGTTGTTGGTGAAGTGCTTCGTCGCGTCCTCACCGCCGTAGATGGCCTTGATGGCGCCGGTCGCCGGATCCACCGAGGCACCGCCGAACTGGACGTGGGTGTCCTCCTGCGGGCGTTCCTCGGGTTTGATGTTCGCCTTCTGGACCTTCTGGACCGCCTTTTCCAGCTCCGCGACCTTCTTCTTGTCGAAGGTCGTGTAGATCGAGTAGCCGCCCTGCTGCAGCTTCTCCTGGGTGATCCCGGTCTTCTCGCTGTTGTTGACCAGGTAGGCGTTGGCGAGGTCGACGAGGTAACCGATCTGACCGCTCAGCTGGGTGTTCGACCGCGGGTTCTGCCACTTGGGCAGCGTGGTGTACTTGGCCCGCTCCGCGGCGCTCAGGTGGCCGTACTCGACCATCTTGTCGAGTGTGTCCTGCATCTGCCTCAGGGCCCGCTTCGCGTTGTCCTCCGGACTGGCCGCCGGGTCGATGGACTGCGCGCCCGCCGGGTCGTAGTACGTGGCGCCCTTGAGCATCGCCGACAGGAAGGCGCACTCACCGGGGTTCAGGTCGATCGCGTCCTTGTTGAAGTACGCGCGTGCGGCCGCCTGGATGCCGTAGGCCCCGCGGCCGTAGTACGCGGAATTCAGATAGCCGGAGAGGATGTCCTTCTTGTCGACGGTGGTGCCCACCTTGATCGCGACGAAGATCTCCTTGAACTTCCGCGAGATCGTCTGCGACTGGTCCTCCAGCATCGCGTTCTTCACGTACTGCTGGGTGATCGTGGAACCGCCCTGCGTCTGACCGCCCCTGGCCATGTTGAACAGGGCGCGGGCGATGCCCCTCGGGTCGATGCCGTTGTCGCTGTAGAAGCTCTTGTTCTCCTGCGAGATGACCGCCCACTGCATCGCTTCGGGGATCTGCGAGAGGTTGATGTTCTGCCGGTTCCGCTCGCCGCCCGTGGCGACCATCTGGGTGTTGTCGGACCAGTAGTAGACGTTGTTCTGCGCCGTCGCCGTCTTGGCGACGTCCGGAACGCCCACCATGGCGTACCCGATGCCCGCCACGGCCACCAGGCTCCCGAAGAACCCGATGCACAGTCCGGAGACCAGCTTCCAGGACGGCACCCAGCGCTGCCACCCGTACTTGCCGGCTCGTGGGTAGTCGATGAACCGCTTCCGGTCGGAAACGGCGGCGCGCCCCCTGCCGCGCCCGGGCCCGGTCGGACCGCCCGGAGCGGCGCGCCGCCCCCCGCGGCCCGCATCGGCCGCTCTGCGACGCCCGCCCCCGCTTCTCTGGGCCGCGCGCCGGGCTTCGGCACGCCCGCCGTACGGGCGCTCCTCACCTCCCGGCCCGTAGGAACCGGATGCAGACTCGGTGGCGCCTCGCGGTGCCGCACGGCGGCCGGAGGACGAGCCGGTCTGGCCGCGTCGGGCCGCGGCACGTCCGCCTCCCTGCGGCTGCGGCGGTTTGCGACGGTGCTCGCTCATCGAACGACTACTCCTCGGGCAGGCGCACCCTTGCGCGCCTGGAAACGGCGGCTGGTTTCCGGTCCCCCCGAAGTACGGATGTGGCCGTTTTCGCATTCACCCGTACTGCACCAGGGACGGAGACGTCCCCGGGCGTCACTCGGTTCCCGGTGGTGTGCATGGCGCACAGACTACGCACCGTCAAAACCTGTTGAGTCCCGGAGTTCACCCCATTTCAGGCAACTTGCCTCCCATGAATCGCTGATGTGATCCCGTTCACGTTCCCCCCTCTTGTCGCACCCGGAGCGCCGTTCTATCGTCGTGATGTATCGAGTCGATACATCAGCGCGGCATAAAGACCCCGCCAGAGCCCGTCACGGCATGTCCGCGGCAGAGAGGAGGCGACGATGAGCCGGCGTTCCGGGATCCTCGAGTTCGCCGTACTCGGTCTGCTCCGCGAATCTCCGATGCACGGCTATGAGCTGCGCAAACGACTCAACACGTCACTGGGTGTGTTCCGCGCCTTCAGCTACGGGACGCTGTATCCCTGCCTGAAGACGCTGGTCGCCAACGGCTGGTTGATCGAGGAGCCGGGGAACACCGCCGAGGCCACCGCCCCCCTCACCGGACGTCGCGCCAAGATCGTCTACCGGCTGACGGCGGAAGGTAAGGAGCACTTCGAGCAGCTGCTGTCGCAGACGGGGCCCGACGCGTACGAGGACGAGCACTTCGCCGCCCGGTTCGCCTTCTTCGGGCAGACGTCGCGCGACGTCCGCATGCGCGTGCTCGAAGGCCGCCGCAGCCGGCTGGAGGAGCGCCTGGAGAAGATGCGCGCCTCCCTGGCCCGCACCCGGGAGCGTCTCGACGACTACACGCTTGAGCTCCAGCGCCACGGAATGGAGTCCGTGGAGCGCGAAGTGCGCTGGCTGAACGAGCTCATCGAGAGCGAGCGGGCCGGGCGGGACCTTCGGGGCTCCGCCACCGAGGGGCCCGCTCAGCAGGACACCACATCTGGAGCGCCGGGCGGCCTGCCCCGGTCCGGGGACGAGCCCCGGCCGGATACGCCCGACGACACCGCCACGTGAGGGCCGCCGAAGGACCTCACTCGTACACACAGGGAGCAACCGCCAATGGGTTCGGTTCGCGTAGCCATCGTCGGTGTGGGCAACTGCGCCGCATCGCTGGTGCAGGGCGTCGAGTACTACAAGGACGCCGACCCGGCGTCCAAGGTTCCGGGCCTGATGCACGTCCAGTTCGGCGACTATCACATCCGTGACATCGAGTTCGTCGCCGCCTTCGACGTGGACGCCAAGAAGGTCGGCCTCGACCTCGCGGACGCCATCGGCGCCTCGGAGAACAACACCATCAAGATCTGCGACGTCCCCCGCACCGGTGTGACGGTGCAGCGCGGCCACACCCTCGACGGTCTCGGCAAGTACTACCGCGAGACCATCGAGGAGTCCGCCGAGGAGCCGGCCGACGTCGTCCAGGTCCTCAAGGACAAGCAGGTCGACGTCCTCGTCTGCTACCTGCCGGTCGGCTCCGAGGACGCGGCGAAGTTCTACGCCCAGTGCGCCATCGACGCGCGTGTCGCCTTCGTCAACGCCCTCCCGGTCTTCATCGCCGGCACCAAGGAGTGGGCGGACAAGTTCACCGAGGCGGGCGTCCCGATCGTCGGCGACGACATCAAGTCCCAGGTCGGCGCGACCATCACGCACCGCGTCATGGCGAAGCTGTTCGAGGACCGCGGCGTCATTCTGGACCGCACGATGCAGCTGAACGTCGGCGGCAACATGGACTTCAAGAACATGCTCGAGCGGGACCGCCTCGAGTCGAAGAAGATCTCCAAGACGCAGGCCGTCACCTCCCAGATCCCCGACCGGGACCTCGGCGAGAAGAACGTCCACATCGGCCCGTCCGACTACGTCGCCTGGCTCGACGACCGCAAGTGGGCGTACGTCCGCCTGGAGGGCCGCGCGTTCGGCGACGTGCCGCTGAACCTGGAGTACAAGCTGGAGGTCTGGGACTCCCCGAACTCCGCCGGCGTCATCATCGACGCCCTGCGCGCCGCGAAGATCGCCAAGGACCGCGGCATCGGCGGCCCGGTCCTGTCCGCTTCCTCGTACTTCATGAAGTCCCCGCCGGTCCAGTACTTCGACGACGAGGCCCGCGAGAACGTCGAGAAGTTCATCCGCGGCGAGGTCGAGCGCTAGCAGGACAAGGCGCCACACGCTAACCAGACGCCTTTTGCGGGCAGTTGAGGGTCTCCGGGTCGCACGGCCCGGAGACCCTCCCCGTATGTGAGGCTGTGCCCCATGGCCGTCGTCCGTGACCTGCGCGTCCTGCTGCGCCTGAAGGGCTTCCGTCGCCTGCTCGCCGTGCGCCTGCTCTCCCAGGGCGCCGACGGCGTGTACCAGGTCGCGCTCGCCGCCTACGTCGTCTTCTCGCCGGAGAAACAGGCCTCGGCCGCCGCGATCGCCTCCGCGATGGCGGTGCTGCTGCTCCCGTACTCCCTGGTGGGTCCTTTCGCCGGTGTCCTGCTGGACCGCTGGCGCCGTCGCCAGGTGTTCCTCTACGGCAATCTGCTGCGCGCCCTGATGGCGTCGGCGACAGCCGTCCTGATCGTCGCCCAGGTCCCGGACTGGCTCTTCTACGTCTCCGCCCTGTGTGTCACCGCCGTCAACCGCTTCGTGCTCGCGGGCCTGTCCGCAGCGCTGCCGCGCGTGGTCGACGCCGAGCGCCTCGTGATCGCCAACTCCCTCTCCCCGACCGCCGGAACGCTCGCCGCGACCGCGGGCGGAGGCCTCGCCTTCGTCGTACGCCTGGTGGTCGTGGACTCGGACGCCGCCGTGGTGCTGCTGGGGGCGTGCCTGTACCTGTGCGGGGCGTTGGCCTCCCTGAGCATGGCGGTGGACCTGCTCGGGCCCGACCGGGCGCTGGTGCGGCCGCGGCTGACGACGGCGCTCACCGGCACCGCCCGCGATCTGGTGGCCGGTGTCCGGCACCTCGTCGCACCGCCGCGCCGGGAGGCGGCCTGGGCACTGACCGCGATGTCGCTGATGCGGTTCTGCTACGGCGCCCTGCTCGTCATGCTGCTGATGCTGTGCCGGTACGCCCTGACCTCCTCCACCGACGAGGGGCTCGCCCTGCTGGGGCTGGCCCTGGGAGTGTCCGGCGCCGGCTTCTTCGTGGCGGCGGTGGTGACGCCCTGGGCGGCGGGGCGGCTGGGGCCCGGCCGCTGGATCGTCGTGTGCGCAGCGGCCGCCGCCGCACTGGAGCCGGCGTTCGGGCTGTCGTTCGCCACCGTGCCACTGCTGGCCGCGGCGTTCGTCCTGGGACTGACGACCCAGGGCGCGAAGATCGCCACGGACACGGTCGTGCAGTCCTCGGTGGACGACGCCTTCCGCGGCCGGATCTTCTCCGTCTACGACGTGCTGTTCAACGTCGCCTTCGTCGGTGCCGCCGCGGTCGCCGCCCTGATACTGCCGCCGGACGGTCGTTCGGTGTCTTTGGTGGTCATGATCGCCGTCATCTACGGGGCAGTGGCTGCCGCCATGTTCCGTTTCGAACGCCGATGAGCGTCACACCGGTGCCGCGGAAGTCATCCTTCGGCTGCACACCTGTCAGTGGGATCCGACAGCTCACGGGCGCCTCACTCGCGCCGTGATCGCGCGTCGGGGCCGTGTCACGCGCCCGCTGTTTCCCGCCTCCGCCGGGGCCGGCTCCGCCCCAGGCCCGGACAGGACCTGTTCCCTCGGCCGGCGGCCTCACGCCAGACCTCGTACCCGCCCCAGAGGGCTTCCCCAGCGGCCCGGCGTTCCCCGCAAGGCGCCTCTCGCTTCGGTCTCTCCGCAGCGAAACGGCCGCAAGCTCAGTCTCAGGACGATCGAGAACACCGTCGCCCAAAAACTTCTCCCCGCCTCTCTGCCGGGAGTGGTGACGGCAAGGCTGTCCCGACCTGTCCGAAGGGCAAGGAAGGCAGAAGCTTCGAGGGGCGGTGTTTCACGTGAAACACCGCCCCTCGGCACGCCCGGCGGGGTGATGTTTCACGTGAAACACCGGCCCCGCCCCACGGCCTCAGTCCTGCTGCTCGGCCCACCATTCCTTGAGGGCCGCCACCGCCGCGTCATGCTCCATGGGCCCGTTCTCCAGGCGGAGCTCCAGCATGTGCTTGTACGCGCGTCCCACGATCGGACCGGGACGGACACCGAGAATCCCCATGATCTGGTTGCCGTCGAGGTCGGGACGGATCGCGTCCAGCTCCTCCTGCTCCTGCAGCTGCGCGATCCGCTCCTCCAGACCGTCGTACGCGCGGGAGAGCGCGGCCGCCTTGCGCTTGTTGCGGGTCGTGCAGTCGGAGCGGGTCAGCTTGTGCAGGCGGTCGAGCAGCGGTCCCGCGTCCCGCACATAACGACGGACGGCCGAGTCCGTCCACTCACCGGTTCCGTACCCGTGGAAACGCAGATGGAGCTCGACCAGACGCGAGACGTCCTTCACCAGCTCGTTGGAGTACTTGAGCGCCGTCATGCGCTTCTTGGTCATCTTCGCCCCGACCACCTCGTGGTGGTGGAACGAGACCCGGCCGTCCTTCTCGAAGCGCCGCGTGCGCGGCTTGCCGATGTCGTGCAGCAGCGCGGCAAGGCGAAGGGTCAGGTCGGGACCGTTCTCCTCCAGCGCCATCGCCTGCTCCAGGACGATCAGCGTGTGCTCGTAGACGTCCTTGTGCCGGTGGTGCTCGTCGCTCTCCAGGCGCAGCGCCGGCAGCTCGGGCAGCACATGGCCGGCGAGGCCGGTGTCGACCAGCAGTGTCAGCCCCTTGCGCGGGTGGGCGGAGAGGATCAGCTTGTTCAGCTCGTCCCGCACCCGCTCGGCCGAGACGATCTCGATCCGTCCGGCCATCTCCTTCATGGCCGTGACGACCTCGGAAGCCACCTCGAAGTCGAGCTGCGCCGCGAACCGCGCGGCCCGCATCATGCGCAACGGATCGTCCGAGAAGGACTCCTCGGGGGTGCCCGGGGTGCGCAGCACACGTGCCGCGAGGTCGTCGAGTCCGCCGTGCGGGTCGATGAACTCCTTCTCCGGAAGTGCGACGGCCATCGCGTTCACGGTGAAGTCACGCCGAACGAGATCCTCCTCGATGGAGTCGCCGTACGACACCTCGGGCTTGCGCGAAGTGCGGTCGTAGGCCTCCGACCGGTAGGTGGTGATCTCGATCTGATAACCGTGCTTCTGCGCCCCGACCGTGCCGAAGGCGATCCCGACCTCCCAGACGGCGTCCGCCCACGGTCGCACGATCTTGAGAACGTCCTGCGGACGGGCATCGGTCGTGAAGTCCAGGTCATTGCCGAGCCGGCCGAGCAGCGCGTCCCGGACCGAGCCACCGACCAGGGCGAGTGAGAACCCGGCCTCCTGGAAACGGCGGGCGAGGTCGTCGGCGACCGGGGCGACCCGTAGCAGCTCGCTCACCGCGCGGTGCTGCGCCTGGCTCAGGGCACTGTGGTTGTCTTCGTTGGCGTTCGGCACAACAGAAGAGGGTACGTGGCCCGGGCAGCGGCAGGCGTCTCCATCGAGCAGGCACCGACGTCTCCGCCGATACGTGCACAAGGGATGCCTTCGAGGCGTACGGAGACGCTCCTCTTCATAGGGGCACATAGAGGACGAGCCGGTGGGTCCGTCCGATCCCGTGGAGCGGTCCGCGGCACTTCCCCTCAGCGCACATCGTTACCATGCCTGGACGCACATTCCGACGACCACTGACGACCACTGACGACGAGGGACGGGCGAGCGCGTGGCCGAGGCGGCAGACTTCCAGGGGACCAGTCCCTCACCTGCCCGTCGGTGGCTACGGCGCACCGCGGCGCTGCTCGCCGGCGTACCGCTGCTGACCGGCTTGGTCCAGCTGCCCGCGGCCGGCTCCGCGCACGCCGACGTCCGGGACTCCGCCGAGGCCGCCTCCGGCTCGGGCACGGTGTCCGTGGCCCTCGACTCGCTCAGCCCCAGCGCGCCCACCGACGGAGACACGCTGACCGTGTCGGGCACGGTGACGAACAACGGCAAGCGGAAGGTCACCGACGCCCAGGTGGACCTGCGCGTGGGGCCCCGGCTCTCCACCCGCTCGGCCATCGACACCGTCGTCAGGGACGGCGACGAGGTCCGGGGTTCCCTCGGCTCCGAGGTCGGTGGCAAGTACGTCGAGAAGTTTCCCGAGCTCAGTCCGGGCGTCGCCGAGCACTTCGACATCTCCGTACCGGTCGACGAGCTGGATCTCGGGCGGAGCGGGGTCTACCAGCTCGCCGTCTCCCTCTCCGGGCAGACGTCCGCGCAGCCGTGGGAACAGGTCCTCGGCGTCCAGCGGACGTTCCTGCCCTGGCAGCCCGACGAGGCCGGCACCCGGACGAAGACGACGTATCTGTGGCCGCTCGTCTCCACCGTCCACATGACGGCCGAGACGGAGTCGAACGAACAGCAGACGCCGGTCTTCCTCGACGACGACCTGGCCAAGGAGATCTCCCCGGGCGGCCGCCTCGACCAGATGGTGCAGCTGGGCAAGGACCTCGACGTCACCTGGGTGATCGACCCGGGCCTGCTCGCCTCGGTCGACGAGATGACGCGCGGCTACCGGATCCAGGGCGAGGGCGACACCACCACCGCCGGCACGCACCAGACGGTCGCCAAGCAGTGGCTCGCCGACCTGCAGGAGGCGGTCGCGGGCAAGGAGGTGGTCGCGCTGCCCTTCGCCGATCCGGACCTGGCCTCGCTCGCTCACAACGGCACGGGCGTCACCGGCTCGCTCAGCCAGCTCAAGACCGCCACCGACGTCGTCGCCAACACCGTGGAGCCGATCCTCCATGTGAAACCGACCACCGACTTCGCCTGGCCCGTGGACGGCGCGATCGATCCGTCGATCGTGAAGGTCGCCACCTCCGCGGGTGCCGACAAGATCATCGCCCGTAGCGACAGCCTGCGGGAGACCGGTGACCTGCCCTACACGCCGTCCGCGGCGCGTCCCATCGGCGGTGGCACGACGGCGGTCGTCGCGGACGCCCGGTTGTCGACGGCGTTCCAGGGCGACCTGACGAAGGCCTCCGCGTCCACGCTCGCCGTGCAGCACTTCCTCGCCCAGAGCCTGATGCTCGGCGGCCAGACCGACAAGCAGCGCAGTGTCGTCGTCGCCCCGCAGCGCATGCCGTCCGCGAGCCAGGCCCTGACGATGGCCGAGGCCGTGGCGGCCCTCGAGGACGGAACCTGGTCCGAGTCCCAGAATCTGACGGAAGCCGCCGCGGCCGAACCCGACCCGGGTGCCACCACGAAGGTGCCGCCGTCCTCCTCGTACCCCCCCGCGCTGCGCAAGCAGGAACTGCTGCGGAAGGCGTTCGACCAGATCGCCAGGACGCAGGCCAAACTCGACAAGTTCAAGGTGATCCTGAGCGACGAGTCCCGGGTGGTGACTCCGTTCGGACGGGCCATGAACCGCGAGATGTCCACGTCGTGGCGCGGCCGGACCACCGCGGCGGCGAGCTTCCGCAACGACGTGGAGTGGTACCTCAACGACCTGATCGAGCAGGTCAGGCTGATCGACAAGTCGGAGACGAAGCTCTCCGGCCGCAGCGCCACGATCCCCGTGACCGTGCAGAACAACCTGGTGCAGGGCGTCGACCGTCTGGTGCTGCGGCTCTCCTCGAGGAACCCGACCCGTCTCACGATCGGCGGCGAGGACTACCAGGAGCAGCCCGTCACGGTCTCCGGCGGCCACAGCCAGTCGGTGAAGTTCACCACGTCGGCCAATGCCAACGGCCGGGCGACCGTGGTCGCCCAGCTGTACACGCAGGACGGCCAGAGGTACGGCGAGCCCGTCGTCTTCGACGTGAAGGTCACCGAGATCACGGCCACGGTCATGCTGGTCATCGGCGGCGGTGTGCTGCTGCTCGTCCTCGCCGGCTTCCGGATGTACACCCAGCGCAAGCGGGCGGCTGCCCGTGAGACCGCGGCGGACGGCTCCGGCCGGACCGGCGACGGACCGCAGAACCCGGAGGGCACCGCGGCCCGTCCTGCCGGGGAGTCCGGCGCCGGCTCCCGGGGAGGCGACCGGGACGACCGGGAGCAGCCGAGTGACCCGGCACCGGACACCGCAGCGGAAAGCGCCGACCCGTCCGGCGCGGGTGAGAGAGTGGACCGTTGAGGATGTCGTGGCCGGTGGGCCCGGGACGATGAGGTGGGGTAACCATGAACGCGCCGTACGACGGTGACCGCGGCCAGGGCGCGGGCGACTCGGGCCATCCCGAGGTCCCGCCCGAGCACGGCCAGGTACCGCCGCAGCCCCCGGCGGACATGTACCTCCAGGACGCCTACACCCAGGACCCCTACCGGGAGCAGGACCTGTCCGCGCAGGACCCGGTCGCCGAGGCGCTCTACGACCGCGCCGCGCACCCCCCGCCGCCTCCGGGCTCGTACCAGCCGCAGCAGCCGCTGTACGCCCAGCCGCAGCAGTCGCCGTACGCCCCCGACCCGCGCGTGTGGGCGCGGCCCCCGGCGCCCGAGCCGGAGGGCCCGACGCGATACCTGCCGTACGGTGACGACCCCCGGACGACGCAGTACGTGGGTGTGGACGACCTCGTGACCCGGGCGGGCGAGGAGCGCCACGAGCCGGACGCCTTCGCGCACCTGTTCAAGGACCAGCAGCAGGGCGGCGGGCATCCGTCGTACGAGTCCGCCCCTGCGGTCCCCGGCCCCGCACCGGCGCCGAACCCGTACGCGGCGACACCGCCCGCGGACGTGCCTCCCGCCCCGGCGCCCGCCCCCGCCGCGAAGAAGGGCGGCAAGGCGGCCGGGCTGCTGAAGTCGAGCGCCGTGATGGCGGCGGGCACGATGGTCTCCCGCCTCACCGGCTTCATCCGGTCCGCGATGATCGTGTCGGCGCTGGGTCTCGGCCTGCTGGGCGAGTCGTTCCAGGTGGCGTACCAGCTGCCGACGATGATCTACATTCTGACGGTCGGCGGTGGCCTCAACTCGGTGTTCGTCCCCCAGCTCGTCCGCGCCATGAAGGAGGACGAGGACGGCGGCGAGGCGTACGCCAACCGCCTGCTGACCCTCGTGATGGTGGCCCTGGCCGCCCTGACCGCGCTCGGGATGTTCGCCGCGCCGTTCCTGGTCCGTGCGCTGTCGACCTCGGTGGCCAACGACCCGGCGGCCAACGAGACCGCGGTCACCTTCACCCGGTACTTCCTGCCCTCCATCTTCTTCATGGGCATCCATGTGGTGATGGGGCAGATCCTCAACGCCCGCGGCCGGTTCGGCGCGATGATGTGGACGCCGGTCCTGAACAACATCGTCATCATCGTCACGCTCGGCATGTTCCTGTGGGTCTACGGCACCGCGGCCGAGTCCGGGATGACCGTCGAGACCATTCCGCCGGAGGGCGAGCGGCTGCTCGGCGTCGGCATCCTCCTCGGCCTCGTCGTCCAGGCCCTGGCGATGATCCCGTACCTGCGCGAGACCGGGTTCCGGCTGCGGCTGCGGTTCGACTGGAAGGGCCACGGCCTGGGCAAGGCCGCGATGCTCGCCAAGTGGACGATCCTCTTCGTCCTCGCCAACCAGGCGGGCGCACTCGTGGTGACCCAGCTGGCCACCGCGTCGGTCGCGGACACCGACATCTCCGGCACCGGTTACAGCGCCTACGCCAACGCCCAGCTGATCTGGGGCCTGCCGCAGGCCATCATCACCGTCTCCCTGATGGCCGCCCTGCTGCCCCGCATCTCGCGCTCGGCCGCCGAGGGCGACGGCGGTGCCGTCCGTGACGACATCTCCCAGGGGCTGCGCACGACGGCCGTCGCGATCGTGCCGATCGCCTTCGGCTTCGTCTCGCTCGGCATCCCGATGTGCACGCTGATCTTCGGCTCCTCGGGCATCGGGGCCGCCACCAACATGGGCTACATGCTGATGGCGTTCGGCCTCGGCCTGATCCCGTACTCCGTGCAGTACGTCGTCCTGCGTGCCTTCTACGCCTACGAGGACACGCGCACCCCCTTCTACAACACGGTCATCGTGGCCGCGGTCAACGCGGGCGCCTCCGCCCTCTGCTACTTCCTGATCCCGGCCCGCTGGGCCGTCGTCGGCATGGCCGCCTCCTACGGCCTGGCCTACGCGATCGGCGTCGGCGTCGCCTGGCGCCGGCTGCGCAGGCGGCTGGGCGGTGACCTGGACGGCGCGCGTGTCATGCGGACGTACACCCGCCTGGCCATCGCGTCCGTCCCGGCGGCGCTGCTCGGCGGCGCGGCCTGCTACGGCATCGGCCACACGCTCGGCCAGGGCGTCGTGGGCTCGTTCGCGTCGCTGCTGGGCGGTGGGGCCGTACTGCTCGGCATCTTCTACGTCGCCGCCCGCCGCATGCGCATCGAGGAACTCAACTCGCTGGTCGGCATGGTCCGCGGGCGTCTGGGACGCTGAGACGGGGAGGTACGCGCACAACCATCGTCCGCCACCGCGTGTCGTGCATAGCGGCGGACTGTGGGCACAATTGGTGTCGGCGTCGGACGGCGCGCAACCGGTGTCGGACGGCGCGCAACGGATGGGGAGGCAGGAACGACGGTGGCGGAACGGAGCACAGCTGCCGTCGACGTGGCAGACAGCAGCGGCGAGCAGTCGCTGACCGCGCAGGCGGACCAGTCCACGGCCGACGGGGTGGCCAAGAACCGGGAGCGGGACACGGAACACGACGACGCACAGGAGAGCGCCGAAGCGGACGATCCCGGGAAGGCCTCGCCTCCCGAACTGCACAGCGGCCACAAGCTCGCCAGACGCTACCGCCTGGAGGAGTGCGTCACCCGTCTGGACGGGTTCAGCAGTTGGCGAGCCGTCGACGAGAAGCTCCGTCGCGCCGTCGGCATCCATGTCCTGCCCGCGGACCACGCCCGCGCCCGCTCCGTGCTGGCCGCGGCCCGCTCCTCCGCGCTGCTCGGTGACCCCCGTTTCGTCCAGGTCCTGGACGCGGTCGAGGAGAACGACCTCGTCTACGTCGTCCACGAATGGCTCCCCGACGCCACCGAACTGACCGCCCTCCTCGCCTCCGGGCCGCTGGAGGCGTACGACGCCTACCAGATGGTCAGCCAGGTCTCGTCCGCCATGGCCTCCGCCCACCGCGAGGGGCTCGCCCATCTGCGGCTGAACCCCAACGCCGTCCTGCGCACCTCGACGGGCCAGTGGCGCATCCGCGGCCTCGCCGTCAACGCGGCCCTGCGCGGCATCAAGTCCGACACCCCTCAGCGCACCGACACCGAGGCCATCGGCGCCCTGCTGTACGCGGCGCTCACCCAGCGCTGGCCGTACGAGACCGACGCCTACGGCCTGTCCGGCCTGCCCAAGGACATCGGGCTGATCCCGCCCGACCAGGTGCGCGCCGGCGTCCACCGCGGCCTGTCGGAACTCGCCATGCGGGCCCTCGCCAACGACGGCGCCACCGCCTCCCGCCACGAGTCCCCCTGCACCACGCCGGAGGAACTGGTGAAGGCGATCGGCGAGATGCCCCGCATCCGCCCGCCGGAGCCGGCCTTCACCGCCCCGCCCGAGTACCAGCGCACGACGTACCAGCAGGGCAGCTACGGCCGCCCGGCCCCGCACCCGGGCGTCACCCAGCCGGTGGCGCCCCCGCCGCCTCCGCTGCAGAGCCGCACGGGCAAGGCGCTCAAGTGGGCGGTCTCGGCGCTGCTGATCGCCGCGCTCGGTCTGGGCAGCTGGCAGCTGGCGGACGCGCTGCTGGAACAGGGCGGCAAGGCCGACGACCAGAACCAGACGCAGACCACGGACGGCAACGACAAGAGCAAGAGGCCGCAGGCCCCGAAGCCGATCGCCATCCAAGGCGCGCAGGAGTACGTGGCCGAGGGCGATGCCCAGCACCCCGCCGATGTCGGCAAGACCTACGACGGCGACACATCCACCGGCTGGCGCACCAACAGCTACCTGGACGGTCCGAAGATCGTGATAAAGCCGGGCGTGGGCATCGTCTACGACCTCGGCTCCGCCAAGGAGGTGTCGGCGGCGCAGTTGTCGCTGCGGTACGGCGGCGACCACACGACGATCGAGCTGTACGCGACCGACTCGCTCAGCTCCACCACGCCGCTGAGTTCGATGAAGAACCTCGGCACGGCGACGACGAGCAGCACCTCCGCCAAGGTGACCGTCGACAAGCCCGTGAAGAGCCGGTACGTCCTGGTCTGGCTGACAGCGCTGCCGTATTCCGGTGACGACCCCGCCAACTACAGCAACCCGGGCTACAAGCAGGCCATCACCGAAGTGAAATTCACGGGTTGAGAGCCGGCCGAGGGGAGGGGCCCGATGGCGGACCGCGCTGAGCACAGCAGTGCAAGTGATCAGGAACTTCTCACCCGCCATGTCGACGGCGACCCCGACGCCTTCGGCGAGCTCGTACGCCGCCACCGCGACCGCCTCTGGGCCGTGGCCCTGCGGACGCTCGGCGACCGCGAGGAGGCCGCTGACGCCGTTCAGGACGCCTTGGTCTCCGCCTACCGGGCCGCCCACACCTTCCGCGGTCAGTCGGCCGTCACGACATGGCTGCACCGCATCACGGTGAACGCCTGCCTGGACCGTGCTCGCAAGGCCGCTTCCCGGAAGACCGCTCCCGTCGACGACACCGAACGCCTGGAGCAGCTGCTGGAGCCGCACGAGTCGGCGTCGGCTCCCGCGGAACGCAACGATCTGCACCGCCAGCTGCTGGCGGCCCTGAGCACTCTGCCGCCCGACCAGCGGGCGGCGCTCGTCCTGGTCGACATGCAGGGCTACCCGGTCGCCGAAGCAGCCCGCATCCTCGACGTGCCGACCGGCACGGTGAAAAGCCGGTGCGCCCGGGGCAGGGCCAGACTCCTGCCACTGCTGACCCATCTGCGACCGGGCAGCGGCGATGACGGCAAGGAGCCGGACGAGAAACGGAACCGGACGCAGGAGGCATCCGTCCCACCCGCAGCGGAACCGCCGCGGGCGGAACCACCGTATGCAGGACCGAGCGATTCAGCCGCAGCGAAGGGCGGAGGTGGGCGAGCGTGACGTCACAGACGGACATGGCCGGACACCCGGACGTCGCGGAGATCTCCGACCTCACCGAGGGCCTTCTCCCCCCGGCGCGGACCGCGGAGGTACGACGGCACCTGGACGAGTGCGCGCTGTGCGCGGACGTCCACGCCTCGCTGGAGGAGATCCGGGGACTGCTCGGCACCCTCCCCGGCCCGCCGCGCATGCCCGCTGATGTCGCCGGCCGTATCGACGCGGCTCTCGCCGCCGAGGCCCTGCTCGACGCCACGGCGCTCGGGTCCACGGACACCGCGGCGGTCGGCGTGTCCCGTGTCGCTCCGGACGGGGACGACAGTGGTCATGTTTCACGTGAAACATCGGTCACGGCAGACCGCCCGGCCGGACGGGCACGCGTTTCCACCACCGGCCCGGGGCGCAAGGACCGCAAGCGGGACGGACGTCGCCGGATCGCCGCCTTGGGCGCTGTGTTCACGGCTGCTGCTCTGGGACTCGGCTCCGTGCTCGTGTCGTCCCTCCAGGACGGCGAGCCGTCCGACAGCACGGCGCACGGGCGGCAGTCCGCCTCCGCGGACACCTTCTCCGAGGGAGAGCTGGAGCAACAGGTCACCGATCTCCTCGCCGCGAACCGGAGTGAAGGAAACCGCTCCGGTACACCGCACGGTCTCGGTATCGAGTCCGGTCCGGACCGGCCCAGCCTCCTCGCGGAGACCGTCCCGGACTGTGTCCGGGCGGGCATCGGCCGCAGCGACGCGGCACTCGCCACCGAGAAGGGAACCTACAAGGGGACCGAGGCGCTGCTCGTGGTACTTCCCGACGCCTCCGACGTCAACCGGGTCACCGCCTACATCGTCGAGGCGACCTGTGCGGATCAGCCGTCGTCCCCCAAGGCCAAGGTGCTGCTGCAGCACTCCTATCCGCTCCCCGGACGCTGAGGCTTCTTCTTTCCTCTGCGTGGTATCCCGTAGGTGTCCGCTCTCCGTGTGCCCGGGCACAGCGGGAATGCGCGCCCCTTAGGATCCGTTGGGTGGGGTGAGAGTTCTGAGAAAGGCTCCACCGATCCTGACGACGCAGTCCAGAGACGAGGAATCAAGCCGTGAGCGACGTCCGTAACGTGATCATCATCGGCTCCGGGCCCGCCGGCTACACGGCGGCGCTCTACACCGCGCGCGCGTCGCTGAAGCCACTGGTGTTCGAGGGCGCCGTCACCGCCGGCGGCGCGCTGATGAACACCACCGAGGTGGAGAACTTCCCCGGCTTCCAGGACGGCATCATGGGCCCCGAGCTCATGGACAACATGCGCGCCCAGGCGGAGCGCTTCGGTGCCGAGCTCGTTCCGGACGATGTCGTCGCGGTCGACCTGACCGGAGAGATCAAGACCGTCACGGACACCGCGGGCACGGTCCACAAGGCGAAGGCCGTGATCGTCGCCACCGGCTCGCAGCACCGCAAGCTCGGCCTGCCGAACGAGGACGCCCTCTCCGGGCGTGGTGTCTCCTGGTGCGCCACCTGTGACGGCTTCTTCTTCAAGGACCAGGACATCGCCGTGATCGGTGGCGGTGACACCGCGATGGAGGAAGCCACCTTCCTCTCGCGGTTCGCCAAGTCCGTGACGATCGTCCACCGCCGCGACACCCTGCGCGCCTCCAAGGCGATGCAGGAGCGTGCCTTCGCCGACCCGAAGATCACCTTCGTCTGGGACAGCGAGGTCGCCGAGATCCAGGGTGATCAGAAGCTGTCGGGTCTGAAGCTGCGCAACGTCAAGACGGGTGAGCTCTCGGATCTGCCGGTGACCGGCCTGTTCATCGCGATCGGCCACGACCCGCGCACCGAGCTCTTCAAGGGCCAGCTCGAGCTGGACGAGGAGGGTTACCTGAAGGTCGACGCGCCCTCGACCCGCACGAACCTGCGCGGTGTCTTCGGCGCCGGAGACGTGGTCGACCACACCTACCGTCAGGCGATCACCGCGGCCGGCACCGGCTGCTCCGCCGCGCTGGACGCCGAGCGCTACCTCGCCGCGCTGGCCGACCTGGAGCAGGCCGAGCCCGAGAAGACCTCCGTCTGATTCCCATCCGCCCCACGCACCAACCAGTTAAGGAGCCCGTAGTGGCCGGCACCCTGAAGAACGTGACCGACGACTCCTTCGAGCAGGACGTCCTCAAGAGCGACAAGCCCGTCCTGGTGGACTTCTGGGCCGCTTGGTGCGGTCCGTGCCGCCAGATCGCTCCGTCCCTTGAGGCCATCGCCGCCGAGTACGGTGACAAGATCGAGGTCGTCAAGCTGAACATCGACGAGAACCCGGGTACGGCCGCCAAGTACGGCGTCATGTCCATCCCGACCCTGAACGTCTACCAGGGTGGCGAGGTCGCCAAGACCATCGTCGGTGCGAAGCCGAAGGCCGCGATCGTGCGCGACCTGGAGGAGTTCATCGCCGAGTGAATCGGCTGAGCCGTCCCGTCGGCGGCTTATGTTTCACGTGAAACACGAATGGGCCAGCCCATCAGGGCTGGCCCATTCGCTTAGCCCGGGGGTCCGCTGTGGTCAGAGAGGCCGCAACGCGGGTTCCTTCTGCACGGCCCCGAGCAGCCGGTCGAGTGCCATTTCCACGTCTTCCTTCCAGGAGAGTGTCGATCGCAGTTCCAGCCTCAGTCGTGGGTACATGGGGTGGGGCCGTACTGTCTTGAACCCCACGGCCAGCAGATGATCGGCGGGCAGGACACAGCCCGGTTCTTTCCAGTGGGCGTCACCGAAAGCCTCGATCGCCTTGAAGCCCCGCCGCAGCAGATCCTTGGCGACCGTCTGGACCATCACGCGGCCAAGCCCTTGCCCCTGGTAGCCGGGCACGATGAAGCCGGTCATCAGCTGCACGGCATCCGGTGAGACAGGGCTGGTGGAGAAGGCCGTGGAGCGAGGCACATAGGCAGGAGGGGCATAGAGCACGAAGCCCACCGGTACGTCGTCGACATAGACGACCCGCCCGCAGGACCCCCAGTCCAGCAGGACGGCGGAGATCCAGGCTTCCTTCTCCAGTGCGGACGTGCCGGCCTTTACCGCGGCCTCACCACTGACCGGGTCGAGTTCCCAGAAGACGCACGAGCGACAGCGCTTGGGAAGGTCCTGAAGGTTGTCCAGCGTGAGCGGTACGAGCCGACGCCCCATGAAGGCTGTTCCTCGCTTCCTTCGCCCGCCGCATCGCGAGCTGCTGTCAGAGCGCTCCGTTCCCTGAGCAGGCTGCCGATGAAGCCACCGACCGCGCCCAGTCCCAGACCTGCGGTCAGCAGTCCGGCGCGGCTCATCGTTCGCATGGCACCGGCCTCCCGAGGGGTGCTTTCAGGTGGATCGCCATACTCGAACGCATCGTATCCATGATGCGTTTCCATCGATACCGGCTCAAAGCAAAGAGCGGGCCGTGTTCCGGTACACACCGGACACGTCCCGCTCTTTTCGCGGACGAAGCGGTCCGAGCGCCCTGCTGCCCGAGGCTCAGGATTCCGTCTCCTCGGGATCCCCCTCCAGAAGACTCTTCTGCAGGACGGGTCCCTCGCCGGGAGCGAGGGTGCTGAGGATCCGCTCCAGGTCTTCCATGGAAGCGAACTCGACGGTGATCTTGCCCTTCTTCTGCCCCAGGTCAACCTTCACCCGTGTCTCGAAGCGGTCCGACAGCCGGGTGGCGAGATCCGACAACGCCGGGGAGACACGAGCGCCGGCACGTGGTCCCTTGGGACGCTGAGCCTTCTGAGGCCGTGACCCCATGAGCGTCACGATCTCCTCGACGGCCCGTACGGAGAGTCCTTCGGCCACGATCCGATGCGCCAGCCGGTCCTGCTCCTCGGAGTCCTCGACGGAGAGCAGAGCTCGGGCGTGCCCGGCGGAGAGCACTCCTGCGGCCACCCGACGCTGGACCGCCGGCGAGAGCTTCAGCAGACGCAGGGTGTTGGAGACCTGCGGACGGGAGCGGCCGATCCGGTCCGCCAGCTGGTCGTGTGTGCAGTTGAAGTCCTTCAGCAGCTGGTCGTAGGCCGCCGCCTCCTCCAGCGGGTTCAGCTGTGCCCGGTGCAGGTTCTCCAGAAGTGCATCCAGGAGGAGCTTCTCGTCCTCCGTGGCCCGTACGATCGCCGGAATCTTCTCCAGGCCCGCCTCCCGGCAGGCACGCCAGCGACGCTCGCCCATGATGAGCTCATAGCGCGCGGGACCCGCCTGGCGTACGACGACCGGCTGGAGGAGGCCGACCTCTTTGATGGAGGTGACAAGTTCGGCCAGCGCATCTTCGTCGAAGACCTCACGCGGCTGGCGCGGGTTCGGCGTGATGGAGTCCAGAGGGATCTCGGCGAAGTGAGCACCCATGGGAGCCGGGGGCGTCTCCACGGCGCCGCCGGCCGGGGGCTCCTCTGTTTCACGTGAAACATGCGGCAGCCCGGCGACCTTCGCCGCAGCCACACCGCGATCGGTCGCCAGGGCCGACACCACGGGTGGTGAGGCGGGAGCGGTTCCCCCCACCACCGCCGGAGCCACCGTCTTCTCCGTCGGAGCTGCAGGGATCAGTGCGCCGAGACCGCGTCCCAACCCTCTCCGTCGCTCGCTCACTGAGTCCCCTCCACCATGCTCGGATCGTTTGGTGCGCTGATGTGGGCGTGCGCGGCGTCGTAGCTGACGCCTACGCCCTTCAGCGCGATTTCTCGTGCTGCCTCAAGATAAGAGAGAGCACCACTTGATCCTGGATCGTAGGTCAATACCGTCTGCCCGTAGCTCGGCGCCTCGGAGATACGGACCGAGCGGGGAATGCTCGTCCGCAGCACCTCGTCGCCGAAGTGGTTGCGCACCTCTTCCGCGACCTGGGACGCGAGTCGCGTCCGGCCGTCGTACATGGTGAGCAGGATGGTCGACACATGCAGGGTGGGGTTGAGGTGCCCCCGCACCAGGTCGACGTTACGCAACAGCTGTCCCAGGCCCTCCAGCGCGTAGTACTCGCATTGGATCGGGATCAGGACCTCCTGCCCGGCCACCAGCGCGTTGACCGTCAGCAGGCCGAGCGAGGGTGGGCAGTCGATGAGGATGTAGTCCAACGGCTGCTCATAGGCCTGGATGGCCCGCTGCAGCCGGCTTTCCCGCGCCACCAGGGAGACCAGCTCGATCTCCGCACCAGCGAGATCGATGGTGGCGGGTGCGCAGAAGAGGCCTTCGACATCAGGAACCGGCTGGACGACCTCCGAGAGCGGCTTGCTGTCGATCAGTACGTCATAGATGGACGGAACTTCGGCGTGATGGTCGATACCCAAGGCGGTGGACGCATTGCCCTGAGGGTCGAGGTCGATCACCAGGACACGGGCCCCGTGCAGGGCCAGCGAGGCGGCAAGGTTGACGGTTGTCGTCGTCTTGCCCACGCCGCCTTTCTGATTGGCGACCACGATGATTCGTGTCCGCTCGGGCCGGGGCAGGCCCTCGCCGGCGCGGCCGAGAGCCTCCACCGCCAGTTGGGCCGCGCGACCGATCGGAGTGTCGTCCATCGGGGGCGGTGTTTCACGTGAAACATCCGCTCCCGTCGACTCGGCACGGGGACCGGGGACCGGATCGGTCATCGGTCCCGCGATGTTGGCGTCGGACCGCAAGGATTCACTCTCCTCGACATCAGGCTCGCAATGAACAGAGCCTCCCATGTCTTCGGGGTCACGAACCAGTGAGGTCCGGTGTTCTGTGGAGAAATCCACCTCTGTGGACAACTCCGTGCCTCCCCGGAGGGATGGGAACAGAGCTCCGTCAGGAACGGACCGCTCTCCGAGTGAACCGAGAGGCACGGGGTCGCGGGGTTCGACCGCGGCGCGGCCGCGACTGATGATGCCGTGCAGCAGTGAGCGACGTTTCACGTGAAACACGATGCACAGCGACCCTGCCCGGACTGCCGCGACACTCCGGCTCGCACGGGTTCGGCAGCTTGTGTGGAGTATGTCTCACTCTCAGGACGGATCAGCGCCGTCGGTGCGGTCCCCGCGGGTGGCCACCGCACGACGACGCCGTGATCGTCCTTCTCGTCACCGGCGCCGACGGGTCCGTCCCGTCCTGGCTGCCTTCGCCCGCTTGGCCGCGAAGCGCACGCCTCCGGGGCTTTCCCCGACCTCGACCCGGACGACCGTGGACATGGGGTCCACGATGCCTTCACCGACGTGCAGGATGGAGGTCTCCACGGCGCCGAGCTTGCTCAGCGCCGTGGCCGCGCTCTTGAGTTCTTCCTCGGCTGTGTCGCCCTTGAGTGCGAGCATCTCCCCGTACGGGCGCAGCAGCGGGATACCCCAGGCGGCCAGGCGGTCCAGCGGAGCCACGGCACGGGCCGTCACCACATGGACCGGCGGCATCTTCCCCATGACCTCCTCGGCGCGCCCGCGGACGACCGTGACGTGGTCCAGGCCGAGCAGTTCCACGACCTCGGTGAGGAAGTTCGTGCGCCGCAGCAGTGGCTCCAGCAGGGTGATCCTCAGGTCGTCCCGTACGAGCGCCAGCGGGATGCCGGGCAGGCCCGCGCCGGAGCCGACGTCGCACACCGTCACCCCCTCGGGCACGACCTCCGAGAGCACCGCGCAGTTCAGCAGGTGCCGCTCCCACAGGCGGGGCACTTCGCGCGGGCCGATCAGGCCACGCTGCACGCCCGCCTCAGCGAGCAGCTCCGCGTATCGGACCGCATCAGCGAAGCGATCTCCGAACACCTTGTGCGCCTGCTCGGGAGCAGGAGGAAGCTCAGCTGCCTCCGTCACGGGGGACCGTCCTTCCGTACCACATCAGCGCACCGGGCGCCGACGCCAGAACCACCAGAACTATCAGGCTGACAAAGTTCGGCCCCGCCTGCGCAACAGACGGGGCCGGAGGAACGTGTGGACCGATCAGTCGGGGAGTACGACGACGAAGCGCTGCGGCTCCTCGCCCTCGGACTCGCTGCGCAGACCCGCGGCCTTGACCGCGTCGTGCACGACCTTGCGCTCGAACGGGGTCATCGGCTTCAGCCGTACGGGCGCACCGCTGCTCTTGGCCTCGGCGGCGGCCTTCGCGCCCAGCTCGGAGAGCTCGGCGCGCTTCCTGGCGCGGTAGCCCGCGATGTCGAGCATCAGCCGGCTGCGGTCGCCGGTCTCCCGGTGCACCGCCAGGCGGGTGAGTTCCTGCAGTGCCTCCAGCACTTCACCGTCCCGGCCGACCAGCTTCTGCAGGTCACGACTGCCCGTGTCGCTGATGATCGAGACGGAGGCACGGTCGGCCTCGACGTCCATGTCGATGTCGCCGTCGAGGTCGGCGATGTCGAGCAGACCCTCCAGGTAGTCCGCCGCGATCTCGCCCTCCTGCTCCAGGCGGGTCAGGGTGTCTGCACCCTCGGCAGCGGCGGAGGTGGTGCCTTCCGTCACGGGATGGACTCCTTCTTACTTCTTCGACGGGGACTTGGGCCGCTGCGGACCCTTGCGCTGGCCGGACTGGGCCTTGCTGCGGGTGCCGTTGCCGGGCTTCGGGGCGGCCTTCTTGGCGGCGGCGGGCTTGGCGTCCTCGGGCTCGTCGGACTTGCTCAGCGAGGGCGAGCCCCCGGCCGGCTTGGCGGCCTGGCGCTGGGCCTTGGTCTGCCGCCTGGGCTGCTGGCGCCTGGGGGCGGCGGCGGTCGTGGCCGGCGCGCCGTCCTCGGTCTGGGCGGCGACGGCGGCCTCGCTCTTGACCACAGTGCCGTCGGACTGGGCGGCCAGTCCCGCCTTGTTCAGCCCGTTGATGAACTTGCGCTCGTACTCGTTGCGGTCGCGGCCCTTGGCGACGATGGCCTTGATGATGACCTTGTCCCGGCGCCGGGAGACCTTGCCGCGGTGCGTGACGTGCTTGTACAGGCGCTCCAGGTAGGCGGCCTGGGCCTTGGAACCCGGGGTCGGGTTGTTGTGGATGACGTACATCTGCTGGCCCATGGTCCACACGTTGGTGGTCAGCCAGTAGACGAGGACGCCGACCGGGAAGTTGATGCCGAAGACCGCGAAGATGACCGGGAAGACGTACATCAGCATCTTCTGCTGCTGCATGAACGGCGTCTTCACCGTCGTGTCGACGTTCTTCGTCATCAGCTGGCGCTGCGTGTAGAACTGCGACAGCGACATCAGGACGATCATGATCGCGGTGACGATCCGCACGTCGGTCAGCGAGGCCTGGAGCGCCTCGACCTTGGACGAGCTGTCCGTGAACTTCGCGGCCAGCGGAGCGCCGAAGATGTGCGCCTTCTGCGCGCTCTCCAGCAGGCTCTTGTTGATCACGCCGATGGTGTCGTTCGACGCGATGCTGTTGAGGACGTGGTAGAGGGCGAAGAAGAACGGGGACTGCGCCAGGATGGGAAGGCACGAGGAGAGCGGGTTGGTGCCCGTCTCCTTGTACAGCTTCATCATCTCTTCCGACTGGCGCTGCCGGTCGTTCTTGTAGCGCTCCTGGATCTTCTTCATCTCCGGCTGGAGCGTCTGCATCGCGCGCGTCGCCTTGATCTGCTTCACGAAGAGCGGGATCAGGCAGATGCGGATCAGGATCACGAGGGACACGATGGACAGGCCCCAGGCCCATCCGGTGTCGGGGCCGAAGAGAGCGCCGTACACCTTGTGGAACTGGACGATGACCCAGGAGACGGGCGTTGTGATGAAGCTGAAGAGGCTGGCAATCGTGTCCACTAATCATGCTCCTTGGGCATGGGACGAGGTCTCTGCGGCCGGGCTCGAAGCAGAATTCTCTTCGGTGGCCGGTTCGGCGGCGGAGGGCCCGCTCTTGCGTGCGCGCCATGCGTCACGCAGCAGTTCGTGCCACCGCGGACGCTTGCGCGGGGGGACGTGGTCCACACCGCCCGGCGACCACGGATTGCACCGCAGGATGCGCCAGGCCGTGAGGGCCGTTCCCTTGACGGCCCCGTGCCGGTCGATGGCCGTGTAGCCGTAGTGGGAACACGACGGGTAGTACTTGCACACCGGCCCGAGCAGCGGACTGATCGTCCACTGGTACAGCTTGATCAGGGCCAGCAGTGGGTACTTCATCGCGCGCCCCCTCCCAGCAGCCGCTGGAGGGCGGCGTCCAGGTCTCGGGCCAGCTGTGCGTGGTCGGCGTCACCCGCTCCGGGCAGCGCTCGTACGACTACCAGGCTACCGGGGGGAAACAGGTCGACTCGGTCGCGCATCAGATGGCGAAGGCGACGCTTCACCTTGTTGCGCACGACCGCACCGCCCACGGCCTTGCTCACGACGAAACCCGCACGCGTCGGGGGAGCGCTCTCCCCAGGCGCGTGCGGGTCCGTGGCACCGCTACGAAGGTGGACGACGAGGGTCGGGCGGCCTGCCCGGCGACCTCGTCGAACCGCGGTCGCGAAGTCCTCGCGCCGCCTCAGCCGGTTCTCGGTGGGCAGCACGACGTCATGACCTGACCGGGATCAGGCGGACAGACGGGCGCGACCCTTGCTACGGCGGGACGCGAGAATCGCGCGGCCGGCACGGGTGCGCATACGCAGCCGGAAGCCGTGGGTCTTCGCGCGACGACGGTTGTTCGGCTGGAAGGTGCGCTTGCTCACTCGGGGGCTCCAGTAATGAATAGAGGGTGGCGGGGTGCCGTCCTGGCTGTCACCGTGCGCCCACGAGGAGTAGCTCGCGTTACGCCCGAGTGCACCGCTTACCGATCACCTGACGCGATCCGTGCCCATCGGAGGCAGGCGGCAGCAGCCATCGACAACTCGACCTGGTTACGGTACGCGCGGCTGCGCCATCCGGTCAAACCAGGGTCCGGAGGGGGACACTTGTCCACAGCCTGGGGACAACAACTTGAACCGCACCGGTCGCCCTGACTACCGTGGCTGAACTCCGATTCATTCCCTTATCCCTGCCCGACCCGATTTACATCCCGACCCGTCCCCGAACCACACGTTCGAGGGACCTGTGAGAGAGCGTGCCCTGTGGCTGATGTACCTGCCGATCTTGCCGCAGTGTGGCCACGCGTTCTGGAGCAGCTCCTCGGTGAGGGTCGTGGCCAGGGTGTGGAGGCGAAGGACGAGCACTGGCTCCGGCGCACCCAGCCGCTGGCGCTGGTGGCCGACACCGCCCTGCTCGCCGTGCCGAACGAGTTCGCGAAGGGCGTGCTGGAGGGCCGTCTCGCCCCGGTCGTGAGCGAGTCCCTGAGCCGCGAGTGCGGCCGCCCGATCCGTATCGCGATCACCGTCGACGACTCCGCCGGCGAGCCCCCGGCCCCGCCGGCGCCCCCGGCCCGCCCCCAGCCGCGCTACGAGGAGCCCGAGCTCCCGTCCGCCGGCCAGGGCCGCGACGACTACGAGGGGTACGGCCGCCACCGCGCCGACCCGCTTCCCACGCCCCGTCCCGCCTACCCGTCGGAGTACCAGCGCCCCGAGCCGGGCTCCTGGCCGCGCCCGGGGCAGGACGACTTCGGCTGGCAGCAGCAGCGGCTCGGCTTCCCGGAGCGGGACCCGTACGCGTCGCCCCCGCAGGAGCCGTACGGACCGCCGTCCCAGGACGGCTACCCCCAGACCGGCCAGGACGGATACGCCCAGGACGCGTACGGGGCACCGGACTACCCGCCGTCGCAGGACTACCGTCCGCAGTCGCTGGAGCGTCCGTCGTACGACGCGCAGCGCACCGACTACGAGCAGCCGCGCGGCGACTACGACCAGCGTGACGGGCGCCGCGAGCTGCCCGAGCCGCCGTCCGGTTCCGGGCATGTGCACCGCGGCGGCCCGGTCGGCCCGAACCTGCCCACCACGGGCGCCCCCGGCCCGCTGGCCGCGCAGCCGGCGCCGGCGACCGGTCCGGGCGAGCCGACCGCGCGCCTGAACCCGAAGTACCTCTTCGACACGTTCGTCATCGGCGCTTCCAACCGCTTCGCGCACGCGGCCGCGGTCGCCGTCGCCGAGGCGCCCGCGAAGGCGTACAACCCGCTGTTCATCTACGGGGAGTCGGGGCTCGGCAAGACGCACCTGCTGCACGCGATCGGGCACTACGCGCGCAGCCTCTACCCCGGCACGCGCGTGCGGTACGTGAGCTCGGAGGAGTTCACCAACGAGTTCATCAACTCCATCCGCGACGGCAAGGGCGACAGCTTCCGCAAGCGGTACCGCGAGATGGACATCCTGCTCGTCGACGACATCCAGTTCCTGGCGGACAAGGAGTCGACGCAGGAGGAGTTCTTCCACACCTTCAACACGCTGCACAACGCCAACAAGCAGATCGTGCTGTCCAGCGACCGGCCGCCCAAGCAGCTGGTCACGCTGGAGGACCGGCTGCGGAACCGCTTCGAGTGGGGTCTCATCACCGACGTCCAGCCGCCCGAGCTGGAGACGCGGATCGCGATCCTGCGCAAGAAGGCGGTGCAGGAGCAGCTCAACGCCCCGCCGGAGGTGCTGGAGTTCATCGCCTCGCGGATCTCGCGCAACATCCGCGAGCTGGAGGGCGCGCTGATCCGGGTGACGGCGTTCGCGTCGCTCAACCGGCAGCCGGTGGACCTGGGCCTGACGGAGATCGTCCTGAAGGACCTGATCCCCGGCGGCGAGGACACGGCCCCCGAGATCACCTCCACGGCCATCATGAGCGCGACCGCCGACTACTTCGGGCTCACGGTCGAGGACCTGTGCGGCACCTCGCGCGGCCGGGCCCTGGTCACCGCCCGCCAGATCGCCATGTACCTGTGCCGCGAGCTGACGGACCTGTCGCTGCCGAAGATCGGCGCGCTGTTCGGCGGACGCGACCACACGACGGTCATGCACGCCGACCGCAAGATCCGCAATCTGATGGCCGAGCGGCGCTCCATCTACAACCAGGTCACGGAGCTCACCAACCGCATCAAGAACGGCTGACGGCCGCCGTCCGCGCCGCCGAGGGCGCCTCTGGAGGAGATCCGGGGGCGCCCTTCGCATGTGCGGCGGCCGCGGACCGCGCCATCCGCTGTTCGAATTCATGCCGGGTCACGGCCGTCCTCCACAGATTTGGCGACTTTCTCCCGTCCACATCCTGGGGACCGGAAAGTTGTCCCGATGCTGTCCACAGGCAGAGCCGTTGAGAGATCATCGGGCCAGGTCATCCACGTGTGGATTGGTGGACAAACTTTTTCCACAGCCTGTGGACAACGAACTGGCCCACAGGGCGCGCGCCGAGTTGTCCACGGGCGACCCACAGGCTGGGGACGGTTGTCCCCAGCGATCCCCAGCTTCTCCACAGGCCTGTCCACTGTTCGGCAACGCCTCGCGCTTCCCCACTCCGTCGAGTGAAAGGCGTCACACCGAGGTGCAGGGTTGGGCTGTGGGAAAGAGGGGTAAAACTGGGGACGGCCCTGGGGAGAAGTCGCCCCACCCTGTGCACGGGGTGTGCAGAACTTTCCGTTCTCCACAGAGGGCCCCGGTTGTCCACGGCCGCCGCCCACAGGCCCCGTGGACAAAATCACCGTGCTGAGCTGGGCAAACGTGGTTATCCACGGTATCCACAGGCCCTACTACTACTCCCGACCAGAGAGAGCGCGGAATTCGCTTCGAAGTGGACCCTGTGCACAACTGGCCCTCGCCGGCTCGGCTGCCCCTCGTCACGACTTGACCCCGAGGGGCACCTACTGTCACTGCCGTGCGTCAGACTGGTTCCCGGTGTCCTTCCCTCCACAGGGACCGGCGGCACCGAGTCAGACGACGAAGGCGAAGCAGGGCGAGAACGCCGGCAACAGCAGGAGGCGGCTTACGGTGAAGATCCGGGTGGAACGCGACGTACTCGCGGAGGCAGTGGCCTGGGCGGCGCGCAGCCTCCCGGCCCGTCCGCCGGCGCCTGTCCTCGCCGGCCTGCTGCTGAAGGCCGAGGACGGCCAGCTGAGCCTGTCCAGCTTCGACTACGAGGTCTCCGCGCGCGTCAGCGTCGAGGCCGAGGTCGAGGAGGAGGGCACGGTGCTCGTCTCCGGCCGTCTCCTCGCCGACATCTCCCGCGCCCTGCCCAACCGACCGGTGGAGATCTCCACAGACGGTGTACGGGCGACGGTCGTCTGCGGATCCTCGCGGTTCACCCTCCACACCCTGCCGGTGGAGGAGTACCCGGCCCTGCCCCAGATGCCGAACGCGACGGGCGCGATCCCCGGCGAGGTCTTCTCCTCCGCCGTGCAGCAGGTGGCCATCGCCGCCGGCCGGGACGACACGCTGCCCGTCCTCACCGGTGTGCGCATCGAGATCGAGGGCGACACGGTCACGCTGGCCTCCACCGACCGTTACCGCTTCGCGGTCCGCGAGTTCCTGTGGAAGCCGGAGAACCCGGACGCCTCCGCGGTCGCCCTGGTGCCCGCTAAGACGCTCCTGGACACCGCCAAGGCGCTGGGCGCCGGTGACAGCGTGACGCTGGCGCTGTCCGGCTCCGGCGCGGGCGAGGGCCTGATCGGTTTCGAGGGCGCCGGCCGCCGTACGACCACGCGGCTGCTGGAGGGCGACCTCCCGAAGTACCGCACCCTGTTCCCGACCGAGTTCAACTCGGTCGCCACCATCGAGACCGCCCCCTTCGTGGAGGCCGTCAAGCGTGTGTCCCTGGTCGCCGAGCGCAACACCCCGGTGCGGCTCAGCTTCGAGCAGGGCGTGCTCGTCCTGGAGGCCGGCTCCAGCGACGACGCACAGGCTGTGGAAAGGGTCGACGCCCAGCTGGAGGGCGACGACATCTCGATCGCCTTCAACCCGACGTTCCTGCTGGACGGCCTGAGCGCGATCGACTCCCCGGTGGCGCAGCTGTCCTTCACGACGTCCACCAAGCCGGCGCTGCTCAGCGGCAAGCCCGCGGCGGACGCCGAGGCGGACGAGGCGTACAAGTACCTGATCATGCCGGTGCGGCTGAGCGGCTGAGTCCTCGGGACGGTTCCCGGTGGACGAGGCCGACGTGCGGGGACCGTTCCCCGCACGGCCGCGGCAGGCCGACGCGGCCGCCGTCCGGATGTCGCCGGGGGTTGTCCACAGGGTGAGGAAATCCGCAGGTGGGGGGCGTACGCCTGAGCGCGTATGCCCACAGCTGTGCATCGGCGCCCGGGTTTAGGCTCGGACGCGAGTACGAACGTGATCCGGCAGGCTTGCGCCGGGCGCGGACGTGCCGTCACGCCACCTCGGACACCTAAGGAACACAACTGATGGAGCTCGGTCTCGTCGGCCTCGGCAAGATGGGCGGCAACATGCGCGAGCGGATCCGCCGCGCCGGCCACACCGTCATCGGATACGACCGCAACCCGGACCTCGCCGACGTCCACAGCCTGCGGGAACTGGTGGACAAGCTCACCGGCCCGCGCGTGGTGTGGGTGATGGTCCCGGCCGGCGAGCCCACCCAGTCCACGATCGACGAGCTGGCCGAGCTGCTCCAGCCCGGCGACATCGTGGTCGACGGCGGCAACTCCCGCTGGACGGACGACGAGAAGCACGCCGAGCAGCTGGCGGCCAAGGGCATAGGCTTCGTCGACTGCGGCGTCTCCGGCGGCGTGTGGGGCCTGGAGAACGGCTACGCGCTGATGTACGGCGGCGACGAGGAGCACGTCGCCCGGGTGCAGCCGGTCTTCGACGCGCTCAAGCCGCAGGGCCCGTACGGCGCGGTGCACGCGGGCAAGGTGGGCGCCGGGCACTTCGCGAAGATGGTCCACAACGGCATCGAGTACGCCATGATGCAGGCCTACGCCGAGGGCTGGGAGCTGCTGGAGAAGGTCGACTCCGTGGAGAACGTCCGCGAGGTCTTCCGCTCCTGGCAGGAGGGCACCGTCATCCGCTCCTGGCTGCTGGACCTGGCGGTCAACGCCCTCGACGAGGACGAGCACCTGACGGGGCTGCGCGGCTACGCGCAGGACTCCGGTGAGGGACGATGGACGGTGGAGGCCGCGATCGACCACGCGGTGCCGCTGCCCGCGATCACCGCCTCCCTCTTCGCGCGGTTCGCCTCCCGCCAGGAGGACTCGCCGCAGATGAAGATGATCGCCGCGCTGCGCAATCAGTTCGGCGGCCACGCGGTCGAGAAGAAGTAAGCAGTCACCCGAACAGCTGGGGGAGGTCGGCGAAACGACCATGCACGTCACGCATCTGTCGCTGGCCGACTTCCGCTCGTACCCCCGGGTCGAGGTCCCGCTCGACCCGGGGGTGACGGCCTTCGTCGGCCCCAACGGGCAGGGCAAGACCAACCTCGTCGAGGCGGTCGGCTACCTGGCCACCCTGGGCAGCCACCGCGTCGCCTCCGACGCCCCCCTGGTCCGCATGGGCGCCGACCGCGCGATCATCCGGGCGCAGGTCCGGCAGGGCGAGCGGCAGCAGCTGATCGAGCTGGAACTGAACCCGGGCCGCGCCAACCGCGCCCGGATCAACAGGTCCGCGCAGGTCCGGCCCCGGGACGTGCTCGGCATCGTACGGACCGTGCTGTTCGCACCCGAGGACCTCGCCCTGGTCAAGGGCGACCCCGGCGAGCGGCGCCGCTTCCTCGACGAGCTGATCACCGCCCGCTCCCCGCGCATGGCCGGCGTCCGCTCCGACTACGACCGGGTGCTCAAGCAGCGCAACACCCTGCTGAAGTCGGCCGCGCTGGCCCGCCGCCACGGCGGCCGCGCCATGGACCTGTCCACCCTCGACGTGTGGGACCAGCACCTCGCGCGCGCGGGCGCCGAGCTGCTCGCCCAGCGCCTGGACCTGATCGCCGCCGTCCAGCCGCTGGCCGACAAGGCGTACGAGCAGCTGGCCCCCGGCGGCGGCCCGGTCGTCCTGGAGTACAAGCCGTCGGCGCCGGGCGAGGCGCACACGCGCGAGGACCTCTTCGAGCAGCTGATGGCCGCGCTCGCCGGCGCCCGCAAGCAGGAGATCGAGCGGGGCGTCACCCTCGTGGGACCCCACCGGGACGATCTGCTCCTCAGACTCGGCCAGCTGCCCGCCAAGGGGTACGCCTCCCACGGCGAGTCCTGGTCCTACGCGCTGGCCCTGCGCCTGGCCTCCTACGACCTGCTGCGCGCCGAGGGCAACGAGCCGGTGCTCGTCCTCGACGACGTCTTCGCCGAGCTGGACACCCGCCGCCGCGAGCGGCTGGCCGAGCTGGTCGCGCCCGGGGAGCAGGTCCTGGTGACCGCCGCGGTCGACGACGACGTACCGCATGTGCTGTCGGGGACACGGTTCGCCGTGTCCGAGGGGACGGTGGAACGCGTATGAACGACGACGGACCGGCTTCCGGGAGGACGCCGGAGCCCTCCGGGGTCGACCTCGCGCGCGTGGCGCTGCGGGCGGCGAAGGAGGCGGCACGCGCGCGGGGGGACGCGGCGTGGCAGAAGCGGCAGGCACGGCGCGGCGGCGGCCTGCGTTCCGGCGCGCGGGCCGACGGACGCGACCCCATGGCGCTCGGCGCGGCGATCAACCGCCTCATCACCGAGCGCGGCTGGGAGGCGCCGGCCGCGGTGGGCGGCGTGATGGGCCGCTGGCCGCAGATCGTCGGCGAGGACGTGGCCAAGCACTGCGTGCCGGAGAAGTACGACGAGGAGGAGCGCGTGCTGACGGTGCGCTGCGACTCCACCGCCTGGGCGACCAACCTGCGCCTGCTCGCCCCGACCCTGGTCGCCCGGCTCAACGAGGACCTCGGCCACGGCACGGTCCGGCTGATCAGGGTGCAGGGCCCCGGTGGTCCCGCCCGCCGCTACGGCCCGCTGCGCGCCCCCGGCAGCACGGGTCCCGGCGACACCTACGGCTGACCCGGCGCCCGGACCCGGTGACCGGACGTGACCGCGTCCGGGCGCCGGGTCCGGGGCCGCGCCCGGGTCCCGGAGCCGTGCGACCGGTCCCTCTCCCGCCCGTCACCGGGGCCTGGGAAGCCTTTATCCACACCTGTGGACAACAGGTGACTGACATCACATCAGGAGGTGTCGGCGGTGTTTCCGGACCGTCGGCGCCCTCCTCGCCGCGCCCTCGCACGCGGGTGCGAATCGTGCCCTCCCTCCTGATGGGCCACGGGTTGACGGCCGGAAGCGCTGAGTGCCGTCGTGAGCCTCTTGGGGCCCCCACCCGCATATCGGGAGTCGGCCGAGCACGGTTCAGGGCGGCACATGCGGACTCAGGTACCGGCAAACCCCCATCGATGTCAGTGCTACCGGTAGACTGGAAGACAATCCCGCCCCAATCGTGGGGACCGTCCGGGAAAAGCTGAGCAACGCTGATCAAGGCTTACCAACGCAACATGCCGCAGCCGCTCCGGCAACCCGCCGACGAGCCCGGCTCGTGCTGTGCCAGAAAGGGCGCTTCGTGGCCGATTCCGGCAACCCCAACGAGAACATCCCGTCCATCGACGCCGGTCAGAGCGGTGCGGTGACCTCGTCGAACGGTGAGGTCACCGCCTCGTACGACGCCAGTGCCATCACCGTCCTCGAGGGTCTGGACGCGGTCCGCAAGCGACCCGGCATGTACATCGGCTCGACCGGCGAGCGCGGACTGCACCACCTCGTGTACGAGGTCGTCGACAACTCCGTCGACGAGGCGCTGGCCGGCCACGCGGACACCATCGACGTGACGATCCTCGCCGACGGCGGCGTCCGCGTCATCGACAACGGCCGCGGCATCCCCGTGGGCATCGTGCCCTCCGAGGGCAAGCCGGCCGTCGAGGTCGTGCTGACGGTGCTGCACGCGGGCGGCAAGTTCGGCGGCGGCGGCTACGCGGTCTCCGGCGGTCTGCACGGCGTGGGCGTGTCCGTCGTGAACGCCCTGTCCAGCAAGGTGTCGGTCGAGGTCAAGACCGACGGTTACCGCTGGACGCAGGACTACAAGATGGGCGTGCCGACGGCGCCGCTGGCGAAGCACGAGGCGACGCAGGAGACCGGCACCTCGGTCACCTTCTGGGCCGACCCGGACATCTTCGAGACCACGGAGTACTCCTTCGAGACGCTGTCGCGGCGTTTCCAGGAGATGGCGTTCCTCAACAAGGGCCTGACGATCAGGCTCACCGACGAGCGCGAGTCGGCGAAGGCCACCGCCGGGGCGGACGAGGCGGGCGCCGACGAGAAGGGCGAGGCGAAGTCCGTCACGTACCACTACGAGGGCGGCATCGTCGACTTCGTGAAGTACCTCAACGCCCGCAAGGGCGAGGTCGTCCACCCCACGATCATCGACCTGGAGGCCGAGGACAAGGACAAGAGCCTGTCCCTCGAGGTCGCGATGCAGTGGAACAGCGGCTACAGCGAGGGCGTGTACTCCTTCGCCAACATCATCCACACCCATGAGGGCGGCACCCACGAGGAGGGCTTCCGCGCCGCGCTGACGTCCCTGATCAACAAGTACGCGCGCGACAAGAAGCTGCTGCGCGAGAAGGACGACAACCTCACCGGTGACGACATCCGCGAGGGTCTGACCGCGATCATCTCGGTCAAGCTGAGCGAGCCGCAGTTCGAGGGCCAGACCAAGACCAAGCTGGGCAACACGGAGGCCAAGACCTTCGTGCAGAGGGCGGTCTACGAGCACCTCAACGACTGGCTGGACCGCAACCCGAACGAGGCCGCGGACATCGTCCGCAAGGGCATCCAGGCGGCCACCGCGCGCGTGGCGGCCCGCAAGGCGCGCGACCTGACCCGCCGCAAGGGCCTGCTGGAGTCGGCGTCCCTGCCGGGCAAGCTGGCCGACTGCCAGTCCAACGACCCCGCCAAGTGCGAGATCTTCATCGTCGAGGGCGACTCCGCCGGCGGCTCGGCCAAGTCCGGCCGCAACCCGGAGTACCAGGCGATCCTCCCGATCCGCGGCAAGATCCTCAACGTCGAGAAGGCGCGCATCGACAAGATCCTGCAGAACCAGGAGATCCAGGCGCTGATCTCCGCGTTCGGCACGGGCGTGCACGAGGACTTCGACATCTCCAAGCTCCGCTACCACAAGATCATCCTGATGGCGGACGCCGACGTCGACGGCCAGCACATCAACACCCTGCTGCTGACCTTCCTGTTCCGCTTCATGCGGCCGCTGGTCGAGGCCGGGCACGTGTTCCTCTCCCGTCCCCCGCTGTACAAGATCAAGTGGGGCAAGGACGACATCGAGTACGCCTACTCCGACCGCGAGCGCGACGCGCTGCTGGAGATGGGCCGCCAGCGCGGCAAGCGCGTGCGCGAGGACTCGATCCAGCGCTTCAAGGGCCTCGGCGAGATGAACGCCGAGGAGCTGCGCGTGACCACGATGGACCAGGAGCACCGGGTCCTCGGCCAGGTCACCCTCGACGACGCCGCGCAGGCGGACGAGCTGTTCTCGGTCCTGATGGGCGAGGACGTCGAGGCCCGCCGCGCGTTCATCCAGCGCAACGCCAAGGACGTCCGCTTCCTCGACATCTGAGTCGGTCTCAGCTGACCGCACCAGGAAGGACCTTCACCAGCAATGACCGACGAGAACACCCCCGTCACGCCTGAAGAGGGCGGCCAGGCCGGCCTGCGCGTCGAGCCCGTCGGGCTCGAGACGGAGATGCAGCGCTCGTACCTCGACTACGCGATGTCCGTCATCGTCTCGCGTGCGCTGCCGGACGTCCGGGACGGCCTCAAGCCCGTCCACCGCCGCGTCCTGTACGCCATGTACGACGGCGGGTACCGCCCCGAGCGCGGCTTCTACAAGTGCGCCCGCGTCGTCGGCGACGTCATGGGCAACTACCACCCCCACGGCGACAGCTCCATCTACGACGCGCTGGTCCGCCTCGCCCAGCCGTGGGCGATGCGGATGCCGCTCGTGGACTCCAACGGCAACTTCGGCTCGCCGGGCAACGACCCGGCGGCGGCCATGCGCTACACCGAGTGCAAGATGGCGCCGCTGTCGATGGAGATGGTCCGCGACATCGACGAGGAGACCGTCGACTTCACGGACAACTACGACGGCCGCTCCCAGGAGCCGACCGTCCTGCCGTCCCGCTTCCCGAACCTGCTGATCAACGGCTCGGCGGGCATCGCGGTCGGCATGGCGACCAACATCCCGCCGCACAACCTGCGCGAGGTCGCGGCCGGCGCCCAGTGGTACCTGGAGAACCCCGAGGCCTCCCACGAGGAGCTGCTGGACGCGCTCATCGAGCGGATCAAGGGCCCCGACTTCCCGACCGGCGCGCTCGTCGTCGGCCGCAAGGGCATCGAGGAGGCCTACCGCACCGGGCGCGGCTCCATCACCATGCGCGCGGTCGTCGAGGTCGAGGAGATCCAGAACCGTCAGTGCCTGGTGGTCACGGAGCTGCCGTATCAGGTCAACCCCGACAACCTCGCGCAGAAGATCGCCGACCTGGTGAAGGACGGCAAGATCGGCGGCATCGCCGACGTCCGCGACGAGACGTCCTCGCGCACCGGCCAGCGGCTGGTCATCGTGCTCAAGCGGGACGCGGTCGCCAAGGTCGTCCTGAACAACCTCTACAAGCACACCGACCTGCAGACCAACTTCGGCGCCAACATGCTGGCGCTGGTGGACGGCGTGCCGCGCACCCTCTCCCTGGACGCGTTCATCCGCCACTGGGTGAGCCACCAGATCGAGGTCATCGTCCGCCGCACGCGCTTCCGCCTGCGCAAGGCCGAGGAGCGCGCCCACATCCTGCGCGGTCTGCTGAAGGCCCTGGACGCCATCGACGAGGTCATCGCGCTGATCCGGCGCAGCGAGACCGTCGAGATCGCGCGCGGGGGCCTGATGAGCCTCCTGGAGATCGACGAGATCCAGGCCAACGCCATCCTGGAGATGCAGCTGCGCCGCCTGGCCGCCCTGGAGCGCCAGAAGATCGTCCAGGAGCACGACGAGCTCCAGGCGAAGATCGACGAGTACAACGAGATCCTCGCCTCCCCGGTCCGCCAGCGCGGCATCGTCAGCGAGGAGCTGGCCGCGATCGTCGAGAAGTACGGCGACGACCGCAAGACGAAGCTGATCCCCTACGAGGGCGACATGTCCATCGAGGACCTGATCGCCGAGGAGGACATCGTCGTCACGGTCACGCGCGGCGGCTACATCAAGCGCACCAAGACCGACGACTACCGGGCGCAGAAGCGCGGCGGCAAGGGCGTGCGCGGCGCGAAGCTGAAGGAAGACGACATCGTCGACCACTTCTTCGTCTCCACGACCCACCACTGGCTGCTGTTCTTCACCAACAAGGGCCGGGTCTACCGCGCCAAGGCCTACGAGCTGCCCGAGGCCGGCCGGGACGCGCGCGGCCAGCACGTGGCGAACCTGCTCGCCTTCCAGCCGGACGAGGCGATCGCCGAGATCCTCGCGATCCGCGACTACGAGGCGGCGCCGTACCTGGTCCTGGCCACCAAGTCCGGCCTGGTGAAGAAGACGCCGCTGAAGGACTACGACTCCCCGCGCTCGGGCGGCGTGATCGCCATCAACCTCCGGGAGCGGGAGGACGGAACCGGCGACGAACTGATCGGCGCCGAGCTCGTCTCCGCCGACGACGATCTCCTGCTGATCAGCAAGAAGGCGCAGTCGATCAGGTTCACCGCCTCGGACGACACCCTGCGCCCCATGGGCCGTGCCACCTCGGGTGTCAAGGGCATGAGTTTCCGCGAGGGCGACGAACTGCTCTCGATGAATGTCGTCCGACCCGGTACGTTCGTGTTCACTGCCACTGACGGTGGATACGCGAAGCGGACCGCCGTCGACGAGTACCGCGTCCAGGGTCGCGGCGGCCTCGGCATCAAGGCCGCCAAGATCGTGGAGGACCGCGGGTCGCTCGTGGGCGCGCTGGTGGTCGAGGAGACCGACGAGATCCTCGCCATCACGCTGTCCGGCGGTGTGATTCGTACGCGAGTCAACGAGATCAGGGAGACGGGCCGTGACACCATGGGCGTCCAACTGATCAATCTGGGCAAGCGCGATGCCGTGGTCGGCATCGCACGCAACGCCGAGGCGGGACGCGAGGCGGAGGAGGTCGACGGCGACGTGGCCGTCGACGAGACCGCCGAGGATGCCGCGGCCACCGGCACGGACGAGGGTGAGGCGCCCTCGGCCGAGTAGCACGAGGAGTGAGTCAGCGTGAGCGGAGCCACGGGCGCCGGATCGGCCGGTACCTCGACGGGTACGGAAACGGACGGCGGCGGCCGTGGCTCCGCCGCGCAGGCGAGCGACCCGCACACGACCAACCTGAAGGCGGTCAAATCGCCGGCGAAGGGCTCGCCCTCGCCTGACACGCACGGATCCCAGGGGGGAACGGTGACGGACACCCGGGGCCCGCAGGCCCAGCAGTACGCGGCCGGAGCGGGCCCGGCCGCTCCGGGCGGCCAGCCGCAGGCCCCGGACCAGCCGGCCTCCCCGCTGCCCGGGGAGCGGCAGGCACAGCAGTCCTCCGGGCCCTACCACCCGCCGCAGGCCTACCAGACGTCCGCTCCGGCGAGCGGGGCGCGCCGGCCGCGCACCACCACCGGGGCGCGTACGACGCCCCGCGTCCGCAAGGCGCGGCTGCGGGTGGCGAAGGCCGACCCCTGGTCGGTGATGAAGGTCAGCTTCCTGCTCTCCATCGCCCTGGGCATCTGCACGATCGTCGCGGCCGCCGTGCTGTGGATGGTCATGGACGCCATGGGCGTCTTCTCCACGGTCGGCGGCACGATCTCCGAGGCGACCGGCTCCAACGAGTCGAACGGCTTCGACCTCCAGTCGTTCCTGTCGCTGCCCAACGTCCTGCTGTTCACGACGATCATCGCGGTCATCGACGTCGTCCTGGCGACGGCTCTCGCGACGCTCGGGGCGTTCATCTACAACCTGTCCGCGGGCTTCGTGGGCGGCGTCGAGCTGACGCTCGCGGAGGACGAGTGACGCGCCGCCGACGGGCGGGTTCCCGCCCGCCGGCGGTCCTCCCGACAGCCGATTTTGGGACTGCGCACGTCGTGCGCTAATCTTCAGGAGTCAGCGCGCGGGACACACACCGCAGAGCGCGGCGGGGCTATAGCTCAGTTGGTTAGAGCGCATCCCTGATAAGGATGAGGCCACAGGTTCAAATCCTGTTAGCCCCACCAGCGAAAAGACCCCCAGCCGGTACCGGCTGGGGGTCTTTGACATCCATGGCTGACATCAGCCGATGAGCGGATCTTCCAGAAGCTCGGCGAGCATGCCCACCGCTTCGCGCTCGCTGTCGCCGACGACGTGCGTGTAGACGTCCATGGTCATGCTGATCTGGCTGTGCCGGAGGATCGCCTGGGCGACCTTGGGGTGCGCCTTCAGGAAGGCGAGCAGGGTCCCGCAGGTGTGCCGGGCGAGACGGACCGTGATCCGGCGGACGCCGGCGCGCTTGACGAGCCGATCGAAGGTGCGGGAGAAGCCCACCGGGTCGATCATGCCGCCGTGCTCGGAGGAGAAGATCAGGTCATGATCCGGCTCCTGCGACCAGTGCTCACCGGCGATCTTCCGTTCCAGCTCTTGAAGCTCCCGGCGCTCCTCGAGGACGCGGGCGCAGAAGTCCGGGAGCGGGAGCACGGCCTGTGAGGACTCCGTCTTGAGGTCCTTGAGGACCAGGCCCACGCCCTTGACCCGCTGCACCTGCTTGACCGGAGTGAAGTGGCCGGCCTCGAAGTCGATGTCCTGCCGGCGCAGGCCGAGCACCTCGCTGCGACGGAGGCCGAGGACCAGGATGAGGACGCAGGCCGCGTAGAGCCGGTGGGCGCGGACCGAGCGGAGGAACGCGACCGCTTCCCGAGCGTTCCACGCCGTGCCCCTGTCCTTGGTCACCTTGGGCATGTCGACCAGGAGCGCGACGTTGCGCGTGACCAGCTCCTCGCGCATGGCCCGGTTGAGCGCGTTGCGGAGGACGCGGAGGACCTCGAAGCGGGCCGAAGCGCCGACTCTCTCCCGCGCCAGCGTGGCCATGAAGGCGCGAATCTGCGCCGGAGCGAGCTTGACCAGCGGTTTCTTCCCGAGGTGAGGCACCAGGTAGAGCCTCACCTTGGACTCGTACTTGACGTACGTGTTGTGCTCGCGTTCCGGCTTGACGATGTGCTCCAGCCAGTAGGCCAGCCACTCGCCGAGCGTCCAGGACCGGGACGGCACCGGGATGCCGTTGCGCTCCTGGTCCTGGAGCTTGCCGAGCTTCTCGTTCGCCTCGTCCCAGGTGGCGCCGTAGACGTACTTCCGGACGCGGTTGCCGTCGGTGTCGGTGACGTACGCGGCTCCGTGATACCGGCCGTCCTTGCGCTTGGTGATCGTTCCGCCGCCGTTGAGGCGTCGCTTGGCCATCAGGCGGCCTCCCCCGGCTCCATCTGGTTCCGTATGAAGTCGCGCAGGGCGTCGTCCGGGGTGCGCCGGCAGCCGTCGACCTTGAGGGAGGCGAGGCGACGGGTGCGGATCAGGTCGTAGACCTTGATCCGGCCGACCTCGAGCCGGGCCATGGCCTCGGGCACGGTGAGCAGTTCGGGCCGGGCAGTCATGCGGGGGTTCCTTCCAGGGCGATCAGGGCGGGGAGTTCTTCGCGGGCGGTTTCGCGGTTCTGGCGGATGTCCCGGGCGATGGAGGCGGCCAGCCAGGATTCGCCGGGGGAATGTCCGTGTCCGGCGTAGGACCAGTGGGCGAGGACGAGCGTGGAGCCCTCCGCGGCGTCCAGGTCCTCGGGCAGGCCCTTGTCCCGGCGTTCCTGGCGGGCGCGGAAGTCGGCGCGGGCCTGGCGGCGCTCGGCGAAGGTCGAGGAGTAGCGGCGGGACTTGGTGAGGAAGTGGTCGCGGAAGCCGAGCATGTGGGCCCAGGCCCAGAGCTTGCGGTCGGGATAGTTCTCGTCGAGGGCGTGACAGGCGTGGATCAGGCGTCGGGTGTGATCGGGCAGGCCGGACCGCTTGTCGAGTTCCGAGAGCTCCCCGATACGGCGGTCCACGGTGCCGGTGGACTCGGCGGCCTTGGTGGCGTACTTCGCCACGTACGCGGCCACGGTCTGCTCGGTGAGTTCCTGCCCGTCGGTGCCGATCGCGCGGACGTCGATCTGAGCACCCCAGCGCAGGACCCGCGCCGGGACGTCGCCGGAGGCCGGGACCGGGACGCGGACGCGAGCGGCGGCGGCGCGGATCGCGTCGCCGAGGAGGGCGGTGCCGGCCCACTCGGGCGGGGTGTCGTCGGGGCCGGCGGGACCGTCGAGACGGACGATGGCGTGGAAGTGGACCGCACCGCGCTTCTGGAACTCGGCGACCTTGCCGAAGGAGATCCGGCAGGCCTTACGCAGCGCGGCCTGGGTGATGCCCGCGCGGGTGGCGATCTCCCTGCGGAGGTAGATGGTGAACCGGCGCCAGAGGTCACCGGCGTGGTTGTTCCACCGCACCGCCCCGGCGTAGTCGTACGTGGCCGGATCGAGCGCCGTGCCGAGTTCGGGAGCGTCGTCGGCGTGGACCGCACCGCAGCGGCAGCGGCCGGATTCCGGACGGTTGTGGACCGCGCCGAAGGACGGGGCGGTCAGGGTGGCGAACACTCCGGGGTGGGCGCGTACGCGGTCGGGGATGCCCATGCGCGGGTCACCGGTCAGCCCGGCCCGTATCAGGTGGTAGGCGTCTCCGGCATACGTCCAGGCGCACGAGGGGCAGCGCGATGCCCGGCGGTTGCCGCAGGCCACCCGCAGACGGCCGCCCGGTTCGTGCTGCGTGGAGTAGGAGTGAAGGACGTCTCCGGTCCGTGCGTCGCGGATGACGGTCGTCCCCGACAGGTGGATCGGATCCGAGCAGCCACCCGTGCGGCGTACCTGCTCACGCCAACGGTCGAAGCCGGGCGCCGCGGCGACCCGCAGCAGGTCGGCCAGGGTCACGGGGTCGATGCCCGCGGTGGCCGCAGCGCCCGCCACGGCCTCGGGGGCGACGGGGAAGAACGTCATTCGCCCGCCCCCGGAGAGTCGATGATCTCGACCTCCAGGACCTTCGCCCCGCCGCAGTCCAGGCAGTACAGCTGGAACCCGGTGGTGTCGTAACCGCTGCCCGCGCAGGCCGGGCACTCCAGCCACTCGGTGGCGCCGAAGGCCACCCGGCAGGCGTTCGGGTCCTGGCACCGCGTCCTGCCGCACACCGGGCAGCTGCGGGCGGAACGGCGGACGATCTTCGGCACCAAACCTCCCTAGGGATGTCAACGAGGTCTGCGGATGGACGTGGGTGGGTCAAGTGATCGGGTACGCGTCGTGCGTCCGGAAAGGGCGGCAGGTAGGCTGACCACCCTAGGGAGCATCGAGGAGTGGAGAGACAATGCCCGAGACTGCGCGGCAGATCGCCGACGATCTCCGGGCGCGGATCGAGTCCGGTGAACTGCTGCCGGGCGATCGGTTGCCCGGTGAACCCTCGTTGGTGAAGACGTACGGCGTCGCCAAGATGACCGCCAACCAGGCGTTGAAGATCCTCGTGAGCGAGGGGCTGGCGGTCGCGCGGCCCGGTTCTGGAACCTACGTGCGGGAGTTCAGGCCGATCCGCCGGGTGGCCAACGACCGTCTCTCCAAGTCGCGCTGGAACGCCGGCCGGTCCATCTGGTCGGCCGACGTCGACCAGCGGCCGCTGGTGACCGACGTCCAGGTCTACGAGGCCGAGGCCCCGCACCAGATCGGGCGCCTGCTGAACCTCGAGCCCGGGGTACCCGTCATCGTGCGCAGCCGGAAGTTCGTCGTCGAGGACCGCCCGGTACGGATCGCCACGTCCTACCTCCCGGCCGACCTCGTACGGGACACCGCGATCGCCCAGCCGAACACCGGCCCCGGAGGCAGTTACGCCCGCCTGGCCGAACTGGGAGCCGAACCGGTGCACTTCGCCGAGGAACTGCGGGCCCGGATGCCGAGCGAGGAGGAGCGCGCCGCCCTCGACCTCGCCACGGGCACACCCATCCTGGAGATCTGCCGCACCGCCTTCACCGAGGACGAGCGCCCCGTCGAGGTCAACCAGATGCTCCTGGACGCCGGTTCGTACGTCCTGGAGTACCGCCTGAGCAGCTGAGCTGTTACAAGTTTCTCTACTTCATCAAGGGCCCGCGCGAGGCGCGGGCTGGCCCCTTGGGCTCGGCCCCTCTGCGCCTTCGGCGCCGGGGCCGGCCCATGGGGCCGCAGCAAAGCAACGGCCCGAGACTAGAGCCCGCATAGCGCGGTGACGGTCAAGGCGATGCCTCCGGCGGGGGATCGGCCGGCACCGGGATGGAGGGGGCGCCATCGCCGACTGCGGGCCCGTAGGTGGCGTGCGCGGGGAGCTCCCATCCCGTCCACCGTCGACTCAGGCAGAGCCGAGCAGACGCGGCCCCTGGCGTCCAGGTCGTTCGTACAGTGGCGCGCTCCACCTGGACGCCAGGAACCACGCCCGCTCCACGGTGTGTGGGTCGACGGCGGACGGGATGGGAGCTGGGGCGAGTGGTGGGCTGAGCTGTAGGAGCGACGCCGCGCCTGTAATCTTCCGCCGCAAGCGGAGGAGTGGGGGAAGCATGGATGTCTGGTATTTCTTCATGGCAGTACCGTTTGTCGGGATCGCCATGTTTTGCGCTTTCGGTGCATTTGTGGACTTTTTCAACCATGTTGATTCGCAAAGAAGTAGAAACCTGAAGATATATCCCGTCGTCGGTTTGGTGAGCTTGGCGGTGGGTCTGTTCCTTCTGTCGCTCTGAGAGCCCTTAGCGTCGGCGGCAGGGCTACTGCAGTTGACGGAGCTGCGCAAGGAGGGGTTGGCGTACACGCAACCCGACATCGAGGCATCCGTCACCGAGCCGCCCAAGCGGTAGTTGTCAAGCGGCCCACTGGTGTCTGACACCAGTGGATGACACCAACAGCCCCGTACACCGCCGCATCGAGGCGCACCAGGACGACCGGCAGAAGGCCGCCGAACAACCGAGAGCCAGGGGCGACAGGGTCCCATGATCGACCTGATAAGGATGAGGCCACAGGTTCAAATCCTGTTAGCCCCACCAGCACGAAGACCCCCAGCCGATCATGGTTGGGGGTCTTCGCGTTCCCGGGGGACATCGGCCGTCGGGGTTCCGCCGGATGACTGTTCGGCCTGGGCGCCGGGGAGCGCGTCCGCTCCACGGTGGGGGACGGCGGCGGGCGGGGCGGGATCCGGGACGGGCCGGGAGGGGTGGGGCCTTTGTGGCGTCGGCGGGGCGGCACCGGTTTCACGCCATGCGCCGCCGCACCGCTCCGGCGCTGCCTAAGCTCTGGCTCCATGACGGCAACGCATACCTACGACGTCACGGTCGAGTGGACGGGCAACCTCGGATCGGGCACGGACAGTTACCGGTCCTTCAGTCGGAATCACGAGGTGTCGGCGGTCGGCAAGGCCGGGATCGCGGCTTCCTCGGATCCGGCGTTCCGCGGCGATCCCGCGCGGTGGAACCCCGAGGAGTTGCTCGTCGCCTCGGTCGCCCAGTGCCACATGCTCTGGTACCTCCACCTCTGCGCTGTCGGCGGGGTCACCGTCACCGACTACCAGGACCACGCCCACGGCGTCATGACCATGGACGACAGCGGCGGAGGGGGCCGGATCACCGAGGTCGTCCTGCGTCCCGAGGTGACCGTCGCCGACGCGTCGATGGTGGAGAAGGCGCGCTCGCTGCACGGTGATGTGCCCGCCCTGTGCTTCATCGCCCGCTCGGTGAATTTCCCGATCACCCATCTTCCCGTGATCCGGGTCCAGGGGGACTGAGCGGCGTTCCCGCAGCATCCCGCTCCGGAGGAGCCGGCGGGCACTCCTGCCCGGGTTTCCGCGGAGCGGCCCCGGCTCGGGTGGGCCGCGTCTGCCGGGGGTGCCCTGAAAGCCCGGCCCCGGCGTCCGGCACCCGCACCGGGAAACAGCGCACGAGGCGTTCGAGGAGTCCGAGGCGTTCAAGCGGTGAACGACGGGAAGGCCCGGCGGCTCCTTCGAGCGGCCGGGCCTGGTGGTGGGCGGTGCTGTACGCAAGTTCGCCGTGACGACGGGGTGGCAGGGGATGAGGGTGGCTGCTGGTATCGGTGCTGACGGTGGGGCCGGAACGGGCCGGGGGACGGTGCGTGGGGCGTGCCGGGCCGTCAGCGCTGGAGGGGGACCGCGGGCGTGCGGGGCGCTGGGAGCGTGAGCGGGGCGCACGCGGCGGCAGGGGCGGCTTCGGCCGGGTGCGTCAGCGTGCTGTGGCGGCACCTGGGGGCCTTGCCGTGGGCCTCGGCGTGGATGCGTTGCTTCATCGTGGGGGGCAGGGACCTGAGGGCGGGCCGGGGGGACATCGCCGGTGCGGTCGTCAGCGTCGTGCTGTCGCTGTTGCGTGTCGTCTCGGTCTGCGGTACGGCCGCGGTGGCGGTCGTCGTGGCGAGTCCGAGCGCCGCGCACAGCGCGAGGAAGGCGGTGACGACGGCGGTCCACAGCTTCATGACCTTGTTGCGGGCCATGGCCCCTCACTTTCGGTTCTCATTCGGGTCGGGCGATTTGCGTACTTCCTCATGATGTGCGGGAGGGCTGCGAAGTGGGGGACCGACGCCCGTGGCGCGTCGATCTTCGGATGAACACCACTCGGATGGGTGCAAGGCGGGCGAAAAGTCGAAGAAGCGGGTGATTGCCGGTCGAAGTGACCGTCCGTGAGAGCGTGATCACCCTCTGGTCGGGACGGTTTCATCCGTTCCTACTGCGCTCCGTTCGCCCGGAGTTGGGCGGCCACGCAGATCACCGATCGATATCGGTCGGTGTGTATAGTCGGGCGCCAGAGGTCCCCTACGTCAAGGAAAGACGAGGTCGCGCGGTGAAGAAGCTTCTCCTGGTCGCACTGGCCGCCATCGGCGGGCTCCTCGTGTACCGCCAGATCCAGGCGGATCGCGCCGAGCAGGATCTGTGGACGGAGGCGACTGACTCCGTGACCACGGGTTCGTGAGCATCGACATCCGATTCTGAGCAGACCCCGGCCGTCGTTTCGGTCGGGGTTTTGTGTTGTGCGGATGGCGCCGGGGGTGGCGGGGCAGGATGGGCCACGGTTCCGCGATTCGGGTCGTCGGCGCCGAGACCGCCCCGGCGGTTTCCCGGTCCGGTTCGGCATGTTTCCGGTCTGGGACGGGCAACTCCGCTCCGGTCCGGTCGGCTCCGGTCCGCTCCACTCCGGTCCGGTCGGCTCCGGTCCGGGCGGGTGGTCCGGCGGTGCGGCTCGTGATGCGGTGCTGTTCCGGTTCGTGTCGCGGTTCGCTCTTCGATCCGTGTTTCGGTGCGTGGTCCGGCTGGTGTTCCGGATGGTGACGAGGGGGCGCGTGATGGGGCGGCGTACGGCGTGGTGGTGCGCGGGGGCGAGTCGAGGGGGTGCGCCGGGGCGCCGTCCGGCGGTCGCCCGGGTCCCCGCGGCCCTGCGGCGTCTGGGGGTCGTGGCCGCGGTGCTGTGCACGACGGCCGTCCTGCCGGGGCAGGCCGCCCGCGCGGCCGGGACGGCGAGCGGCGGCTACGCCTTCGCCGAGGACGCCCGGCGCGTCGACGGGTCCGGGAGCACCGCGGACGCCGTGCGTCTGGAGCCCGGCGCCACGTACCGGAGTTCCCTGCCCAGGAGCGGCAAGGTCTACTACCGACTCGAACTGGACGCCGCCCGGAGCGCGTACGTCTCCGTCACCGCCGTTCCCCGGCCCGGCAGCACGATCTCCGCCGTGGACGGGATCCGGGTCGCCGTACAGGACGCCGGCAGCCAGTCCTGCTCCTTCGACACCACGACGTTCGGGGCCGCGCGCAGCCCGCACCCGATCGCGGCCTGGGGCATGCGCGAGATCTCCCCCGCCAGGTCCCTGTGCCAGGACGCCGGCACCTACTACGTCGCCGTCGAGCGCGTCGACCCCGAGGCCTCCTCGCCGGACGCCTGGGACCTGGAGATCGCCACCGTGACCGAACCGCGCCCGGAGCGGGCCGGCGGGACCGACGCGCCCGAGGTCTGGGATTCCGCCTCGCCGGAACCCCTCACGGACGAGCCCGTACGCCGGCGGGGCGGCGCGGGTTTCGCCGACGCGGCCACCGTGGGACAGGGCGTCTGGCGCGACGACATCGAGCCCGGCCGGACGCTCTTCTACAAGGTGCCGGTCGACTGGGGCCAGCAGCTGTACGCCACCGCCGAGCTGGGCAGTTCCAGCGGCGGCTCCGGGTACGCGACGGGCGCGCTGGACCTGTCCCTGTACAACCCCGTGCGCGGACAGGCGCAGGACGTCGGCGCCGGTTACGACGGCGGTCAGCAGGCGATCGCGCTCGCTCCCGGGCCGCCGGTCGCGTACCGCAACCGGTACGCCGCCGCCGAACAGATCCGCGCGATGCGGTTCGCCGGCTCCTACTACCTGGTCGTGCATCTGGCGGAGCAGGTGGCCGACGGGTTCGGTGACGGCCCGTTCGGGCTGACGCTGCGCGTGCGGGTCGAGGGGGCGGCGCAGGAAGGTCCCCGGTATGCGGGGGAGTCCGTGCCGCGGGGCGTCTTCGAGGTCACCGAGGAGGACCGGGAGGCGGTGTCGGAGGGGGGAGCCGGGGGCGGCCTCGCGATGAGGGTGGTCGCGGTGAGCGGGATCGGCGCCGGGAGCGTGCTGATGGCGGGGCTCGGGGTGTGGACGGTGGTGGCCCGGCGGAGGGCGGCGGGACCGTCGTAGACCGCTCGGGCCGCTGAGCCGGTGAACCGGTGAGCCGACGGGTCGGTGGGTCGGTGGGTCGGTGGGCAGGCCCGGCTCACCGCCGGACGGCTCGGGCGGGATCGGAAGCGGTCGGGTACGGACCGGACGCGGTTCGGGCACGGACCGGACGCGGGTCAGATGCGGGTCAGGGCCCAGAACCCCACGGCGTAGCAGGCCAGTGCCAGCAGGAGGAGCGGGACCGCCACCTTGGCCGGGGGACCGGGGCGGCGGGGCCGCGCCGCGCGGTGCCGTGGGACCTGCGGGGCCTGGGCGGTGTACGAGGCGGTGGAGGCGTCGGCGCGGTGGTGCGGCGCCGGGGTGAGGGGCCGGTCGGGGCGCGGCGGTGTGGGCGGCCGGGGGGAGGACAGCACCTGGGTGTGGGCATCGGGGGAGACGCCCGGGGCCGGGGACGGCCGGGGGTGCGGCCGCGCTTGCGCCGGTGGCTGTGGGCGCGGCTGCGGCTGGGCCGGGCGGGGCCGCACGGCGGGTGGGCGGGAGGCGGTGCCGGTCGCCTGCGGGGGCGGCAGGTGGAAGCTGCCGGTGTCCGACATGCCGGCCGGTCTGGCGGGGGCGTCCGGCTCCGGGACGCCGGGGGGCGGGACGGGAACGGGCCCGGACGGGCCGGCGTCCGGCGCCGGGAGGGAGCCGGATCCGTGCGGCGGGCCGAAGCCGTGGCGTGGGTCGGCCGGTACGACACCGGCGGCGGACCCCTCGGCTCCGCCGAATCCGTCGAATCCACCGGTTCCACCGGTTCCACCGGATTTACCGGATTCCCCGGATCCCCCAGCCCTGCCGGACTCGCCGGACTCGCCGGGTTCCCCGGCCCTGCCGGACTCACCGGCCCTGCCGTCCCGGCCCTGCCGGGCGGGACCGCTCCCCTCCTCGGCCCCGGCCCGGGACGGCCCTCCTTCGCGGCTCGCGGGAGAGTCCTCCGCCTCGGAACCCTCCGCCTCGGAACCCGCCGTCCCAAGGCCCTCCGGCCGGGCGCTCCCCGCCCGGGAACCTCCCGTCCCGGATCCGCCCACGGTCACGCCCGGCGCGGGCCTGAGCGGCCCGTCGGGTCCGAAGCCCGGGGGCAGGGGGCCGAGTTGGTCGAAGATCTCGATCAGTTCGTCGTCGGGGCCGGGCTCCGGCAGGAGTTCGACGGCGGCGGCGAGCGCTTTGCGCGCCCCCGTCGCGGTGCGGAACCGCGCCGCGGGATCCGGCTGCAGCAGCGTCGCCACGACCTGCCACAGCGGCTCGGGGACGCCCCGGGGCGCGCCCGGCGTCCCGTGTTCGGCGAAGTACTGGACGAGTGCCTTGGTGTCCGGCTTGGCGCCCTGCAGCAGGTAGAGCGCGACCAGTCCGACGGCGAACAGGTCCGCGGGGAAGTCGGGTTCCGCGCCCATCATCTGCTCGGGCGCGATGTACCCGGGCGTCCCCACCACGAGGTTGGTCTCGGTCAGCCGCGGCTCGCCCAGCCGCATCGCGATGCCGAAGTCCGACAGCCGCAGCCGCGGCCGGCCGGTGCCGGTGGCTTCCAGCAGGACGTTGGCGGGTTTGATGTCGCGGTGCACGACGCCTTCCGCGTGCACCGCGGCCAGCCCGGCCAGGAGCTGGTCGAGCAGGGTGCAGACGAAGGCCGGTGGCAGCGGGCCGTAGTCCCCGACCAGGTGGACCAGCGAACCGCCGGCGACCAGGTCCATGGTGAACAGGACCTTGTCGTCGTCGGCGGCCCAGCTGGCGGGCGCGAGCACATGGGGGTGGTCGATCCGCAGCGCCTGTTCGCGGACGAAGCGCAGCAGCGAGTGCGCGTCGCTCTGCTGGAGCACCTTGGCGGCGACATAGCGCCGGCGACGGTGGTCCCAGGCGCGCCAGACGGCGCCGACCCCGCCGCGTCCGATCGGGTCGACCAGTTCGTACCGGCCGGCGAAGACCTCACCCATGGCTCTGCGTCGCTCCTCCCCCTGCGGTTCCCCCCGGTGCCTCCCCCTCGACGAGCGGTACGACTCCCCCTCGCGTCTTCCTTCCCCGCACGGTTCCGGCGCGGACTTCCTCCGACGCCCTTTCCCGCCGGGCGACACGGCCCCCTCGTGTCACGTCCGGGCGCGGGCCGGGCTGCCGAACCCCCTTCGGCGGCCGGGGCGTGGGATCAGTTCTGGTGGGACTGGTAGTGCGCGACCGCGTCGGAGGTGCGGCCGGCGCCGTACACCCGGAGGAACTCTGCCAGTTCGGGGTGGGTCGGGGCGAGGGTGTCCGCGGCGTCGATGATGTCGCCCGCGGCCGCCACCGAGCGCAGCAGCGACTGGATCTCCCGGACCACCCGCTTGACCGTGGGCGCGCCCGAACTGCTCGTCGTCTGCGTGGTGTTGCTGAGGACCGAGCCCCCCTGCGACTTCTTGATCTCCTCCATGCGCTCGGTGGCCTCGGCGGCGCTGACGCTGCCGTCGGCGACCTGCGCCGCCAGGTCCTGCAGCAGCTGCACCCGCTGGACCACCGCGGGATTGCCGATCTTCGCGCGCTGGCCGCTCATCAGCTGCGACAGCATCGGCGCCGACAGTCCCAGTACCCCCGCGAGACGAGCCTGGTTGAGACCAAGATCGTCGATGAGCCTACGGAAGAGCGCCCCCAACGGCTCCCCGTACCAGTTCCGCTGCAGTTCCCGCGCTCTCGCGGTGGCTTCCTGCTGTGCGGCGTCCATTGCGTCTCCCCATCGCTTCCCCGGATACCCCGGTTCGCTGTAGCGAACCACGCCGAGCATCTTACGGAGCGTGGTCGGCCACGGGGACCCCCAATCCTTTTGCGGAACCCGGGGGGAGACCCGGTACTCTGGTCTGCGGCATCCGCCGGTCGCGGTTCCTCCGGCCGGACGCCTCCCTTCCGGGGGCCTTAGCTCAGTTGGTAGAGCGCTGTCTTTGCATGGCAGATGTCAGGGGTTCGACTCCCCTAGGCTCCACTCGGTAAGACCCCTCCGACCTGCGAGAACGCGGTGGGAGGGGTCTTTTCGTCCCCCGTTTTGCGCGCCGGCGTGTCAGCAGGCGGCGCCGACGGGCGCCCGCCGGGGTCCTGGCACGCGGCGGGGCTTCGGGGCGGCGCCTTTCTCCTGTGAATCCCCTGGCACCGCGGTGTCCGACGGTGCTCGCGGCGGACCCGGGAGGGGACGGAGACGGTGAGCGGGAACGGCGGACGGCTCGCTTCCCGCCATCGGGGGAGTACCCGGTGCGGCCGGCCGGAGGGGGACGAGCGCCGGGGCCGGGGGACGGCCGCCGCCCGGCTGGAGGAGTGCGTACGGCGAGCAGCGGGGTGCCCTCCCCGCGGGAGCGGACGCGGTCGCCGGAGACCGCCCGGCCCCCGAGGCGCGGCCCGCCGGGGCGGAACTCCCCCGGACACGGACCGTGACCCGGCGTCCCGTGAAACGCCGTCAGGCGGCCCGCCCCGCCGGACGCCACCGCGCGGCGGGGGACCGCAAGTCCCCCGCCCCGCGGCCCGGTTCGCTTCGGTGGACGTCGGCGGTTCAGCCCCGCTCGTCGCGGTCGGCTGCCTCCTCCTCGGCCTGCTTGGCCTGGACCTCGGGGTCGAGCCCGGACTGGCCGCTGCCGTCGACCGAGGTCAGCCGGCCGGACTCGGGAACCTCCGCCGACGCGGGCGGCTCGACCAGCCAGTCCGGGTTGGCCTGCTTGTCCCACCACTTCCAGGCGGCGAAGACACCGCCCGTGACAACGCCCAGTACGGCCAGGGTCTTCACGGCACGGCCAGCCCTCGCCCGCCGCCGGTGCTTGCGGACCAGCTTCTCGATCTCCTTGGCCGAGACCTGCCCGCGCAGCGCGGCCAGCGCGGCGGCGCCGCGCGCGGCGGCCTCCTCCTTGACGGGCACGGCCGCGGCCACCGCCTGCTCGATCCTCGGCCGGGAGTACTCGGCTGCCTGCCGGGCGACCTTGCGCGTGCGGAGCGCCGCTTCCTGGGCGGCGTAGTCGATCTTCGGCGGCACATGGGCGAGAGCCTGGGAACGGGCCTGCTCCAGCCGCGGCGCCACATGGACGCCGTACTGGGCGCGGGCCTGCCCGGCGGCCTGCGTCACCTTGGGCGCCAGCCGTACGCGTGCCTCGTGCGCGTAGTGCGCGGCCCTGTCCTTGGCCGTGTCGGCGTAGGGCGCCACCACTTCCGCGGCGTGCAGCACGCTCTCCTTCGCCGAACCGGTGGCGGCGCGCACGCTGTCGATGCGGGTCACGGGTTCCTCCTCCTCGGTGGCGTACGGTGATTCGACTTTCCACCCTTTTACGGATCATGCCTGCCGACGCGCCGCCAGGCATGTGAGGGCGGGCATCCGGGGCACGGGAGCCGACTCCGGAATCATCCCGGTCAAGAGCCGATCCGGAGCCGATCGCGGTCGGCAGCGGATCAACGGCGGATGAACAGGGGAAAAGGATCGTTTCATCGACCATGCCACGGATCGCCGCCGCGCGCTTCCGAACGCGGGAGTACCCGGGCCGGACCCCGGCAAGCGGCAGACGCCGACGGCGGCCCGAAAACCGGCCGCCGGGCGACGTACGGCCCGGTCCGTGCGAGGATCGGGGAGGCACAGGAAGACAACGGAAGGCAGATCGTGGCTGAGCAGCTCTACGCCACCCTGAAGACCAACCACGGCGACATCGAGGTCCGGCTCCTGCCGAACCACGCGCCCGAGACGGTCCGGAACTTTGTCGAGCTCGCCAAGGGCGAGCGCGAGTGGACCCACCCCGCGACGGGCCAGAAGTCCACGGCGAAGCTCTACGACGGCACGGTCTTCCACCGGGTGATCAGCGGCTTCATGATCCAGGGCGGTGACCCGCTGGGCAACGGCACCGGCGGTCCCGGCTACCAGTTCAAGGACGAGTTCCACCCGGAGCTCTCCTTCGACAAGCCCTACCTGCTGGCCATGGCCAACGCGGGTCCGGGCACCAACGGCTCGCAGTTCTTCATCACCGTCGCCCCGACGACGTGGCTGAACCGCAAGCACACGATCTTCGGCGAGGTCGTCGACACGGCCAGCCAGAAGGTCGTCGACTCCATCGCCACCACCCAGACCAACCCGCGCACCGACCGGCCGCTCAAGGACGTCGTCATCGAGACGGTCGTCGTCGAGACCCGCGAGGGCTGAGACCGGAAGCCGTGGGAACCAATCGCCCCGCTCGTCCGTATGGACGGGCGGGGCGGCGCATTGACCACGACGACTGCGCGTCGACCACGACGATTTAGGGGATCTCATGGACCAGGCAGCAGGCGGCAGCCCGCAGGACGTCCGGAGCCTCCCCGTCTGCTACCGCCACCCCGACCGCGAGACCGGCGTCCGCTGCACCCGGTGCGAGCGCCCGATCTGCCCCGAGTGCATGGTCGACGCCTCCGTCGGCTTCCAGTGCCCCGACTGCGTCCGCAGCGGCGGCGGCACCGGGCACGCCCCCGGCGCCTCCCGGCCCCGCACGCTCGCCGGCGGCACCGTCACCGCCGATCCCCGCCTCCTGACCAAGATCCTGCTCGGGATCAACGTGGCGGTGTTCGTCGCCGTGCACGCCTGGCCGTCCCTGCTGGACCACCTGGTCCTGATCGGCGGGTGGCCCCCGGCGCCGTACGGGCCCACCGAAGGCGTCGCCGAGGGGGAGTGGTACCGCCTGGTGACCTCGGTGTTCACGCACGAGGCCGTCTGGCACATCGCCTTCAACATGCTCAGCCTCTGGTGGCTCGGCGGTCCCCTCGAAGCGGCCCTCGGCCGCGTCCGCTATCTCGCGCTGTACCTGGTCTCGGGTCTGGCGGGCAGCGCCCTGACCTATCTGCTGGCCACGCCCACCACGGCCTCGCTCGGCGCCTCCGGCGCCATCTTCGGCCTCTTCGGGGCGACGGCCGTCCTGATGCGCCGGCTCAACTACGACATGCGCCCGGTGATCGCCCTGCTGGTGATCAATCTGATCTTCACCTTCGGGTGGAGCAACATCGCCTGGCAGGCTCACATAGGCGGCCTCGTCGCCGGTGTCGTGATCGGCTACGGCATGGTGCACGCCCCGCGTGAGCGGCGCGCTCTCGTCCAGTACGGCACCTGTGCGCTGGTCCTGGCCGTGGTCGTGCTCCTCACCCTGTTGAGGACGCTCCAGCTCACCTGAGCGCGACGTTGTCCACAGCCTGTGCCGGATCTTGTGCATACCGTGGGGGAACGACCGCGCCCCCTGGCACCGACTAGTGTTTCCACAGGTCAGGCAGGGGGCGAACGGGTTTTCGGGGGATGCGGGTTCGCTCCGTCCGGCGCTTGCGTTCGATGAGTTATCCACAGATCGTCTTCCTTTTCCCCATGTGGAAAAAGGCTGTGGATAACTCAGCGGATAGCCCTGGGCAGAGCCGTGGTCACCGCGCGGCGGCCGTCACTTCCACTGGGTGGAAACGCCGAATCCGGCGGCGATGAATCCGAATCCCACCACGATGTTCCAGTTGCCCAGCTTGTCGATGGGCAGCGAGCCGTCGGTGACGTAGAAGACGACGATCCACGCCAGACCGATGAGGAACATGGCCAGCATGACGGGCGCGACCCAGGCCCGGCTGTCGAGCTTGATGGCGGTCGCCTGCTTCGCCGGCGGCGGCGTGTAGTCGGCCTTCTTGCGGATACGTGACTTCGGCACGAGGGTCTCTCCTGTCGATGCGCTGCGTGGCCGCGCAGGGAACTGGGTCGGGGCTCGGGGCAGCGTACAAGGGACGTACACGGGGACTCCGAGCGCTCCCCCGGGCGTCCGTTAGCGTAGTGCTTCCGTGGCGCCGAAGGAGATAAGGGTACGTTGAGCAATTCTGCCGACTCCCCCGGGACGGTTTCCAGCCCTGCCCGCAGGCACCGTTTCCGGCCCGTGCGCGTGCTCACCGCGGGCGTCTTCGCCCTCGCCGGGCTCATTTTCTTCACCAGTTTCAACACCGCCAGGGGCACCGACATCCGCACGGACGCCTCCCTGCTCAGACTGTCCGACCTCATCCAGGAGCGCAGCCGCGAGAACGGCGAGCTGGTCGAGTCCAACGCGGCCCTGCGCGAGGACATCGAGTCCCTCGCCGAGCGGGACGACGGCAGCACCGCGGCGGAGGACGACAAGCTGGCGGAACTGGAGAAGCGGGCCGGCACCCAGAAGCTCACGGGCGAGGCGATCACGGTGACGCTCGACGACGCCCCGCCGGACGCCACCGCCAAGCTCCCCGGCTACCCCGAGCCGCAGCCGGACTACCTGGTGATCCACCAGCAGGACCTCCAGGCCGTGGTGAACGCCCTCTGGCAGGGCGGCGCCCGGGGCATCAAGGTCATGGACCAGCGGCTGATCTCCACCAGCGCGGTGCGCTGCGTGGGCAACACCCTGATCCTCCAGGGCCGCGTCTACTCACCCCCGTACAAGATCACGGCGGTCGGCGACCCGGAGCAGCTGAAGCAGGCGCTCGCCGCGTCCCCGGCGATCCAGAACTACATGGTGTACGTCAACGTCTACGGCCTCGGCTGGGAGGTGGAGGAGAAGGGGACGGTGACCCTCCCCGGCTACTCGGGCGCGGTGGACCTGCACTACGCCCGTCCCGTGGAGTGAGACCGCGCCCCGTTCCGCCTCCACGCGGCCCGGTTTCACGTGGAACGAACCGGCGCCCGGGCGCCGGCGTCCCGCAGCAGCGTCCAGGTACCGGATCGGCGGAGGCGGGGGCCCGTGCGGGGCCGTTCCGCCGGGCGCCGAGGTGATCGACCCTGCGTCGCGCAGGACGGGGTACCCGCGTTCCGGGCGCCGTCCGACGCTGCCGGAGACCGGGAAACCGGGGGCTCCCCGCCGCTAGTCTGGTGGCGTACGGCGTGAGTCTGGTGCCGTGGTGCGACGGAAGGGACGGCATGTACGGCTGGATCTGGCGGCATCTGCCGGGGAACGCATGGGTGAAGGCGCTGATCTCACTCCTGCTGATCGTTGCCGTGGTCTACGTCCTGTTCCAGTACGTCTTCCCGTGGGCCGAGCCGCTGCTTCCCTTCAACGATGTGACGGTGGACAACCAGTGAGTGCGCGGATTCTCGTCGTCGACAACTACGACAGCTTCGTCTTCAACCTGGTGCAGTACCTGTACCAGCTGGGCGCCGAGTGCGAGGTGCTGCGCAACGACGAGGTGTCGACGGCGCACGCCCAGGAGGGGTTCGACGGCGTACTGCTGTCGCCGGGCCCCGGCACCCCCGAGGAGGCGGGCGTCTGCGTCGACATGGTGCGGCACTGCGCGTCGACCGGCGTACCGGTCTTCGGCGTGTGCCTGGGCATGCAGTCGATCCAGGTGGCGTACGGCGGTGTGGTGGACCGCGCGCCGGAGCTGCTGCACGGCAAGACCTCGCCGGTCGAGCACGCGGGCAAGGGCGTCTTCACCGGGCTGCCCTCGCCGTTCACCGCGACCCGCTACCACTCCCTGGCCGCCGAGCCGGCGACCGTGCCGGCCGAGCTGGAGGTCACGGCACGGACCCCGGACGGCATCGTGATGGGCCTGCGCCACCGCGGACTCCCCGTCGAAGGCGTGCAGTTCCACCCCGAGTCGGTGCTGACCGAGCACGGGCACCGGATGCTGGCCAACTGGCTGACGGAGTGCGGCGACCAGGACGCGGTGGCGAGGTCGGCGGGGCTCGCCCCGGTGGTGGGCAGGGCCACGGCGTGACCGCGCTGCGCCCCGAGCGCGAGCCCGGCGCCGCCTACGGAGGGGCCGGCGGGGAGCCCTTCACCGGAGCCCCGGCCTTTGCCGAGGGCGGTGCGGACCGGCGGGGGAGCTCGTACGGGCAGCAGCCGTACGAGGAGCCCGGCGCGCTCGGGGACTGGTACACGCAGCAGGCCCCCGCCGGGGCCGCGTACGAACAGCCGTACGAGCAGCCGTATATGCCGCCCGGCGACGACGAGACGGTGGCGCTGCGGGTCCCCGGCCCGCCGCCCGCGCGCGAGACGGGCCCCGCCGCCCCGCCGGCGGCTTCCGCGGCCCCGGCGGTGCCGGGCGGTCGCGCGGCACGCAGAAAGGCCGCCAGACGGCGGCACGGGCGCCGTGGCGGCGCCGCCCGGCGGGAGGAGAGCCCGCGGCGGCCCCAGGCGCCGCTCTCCCGCGTGGAGGCCCGCCGGCAGGCGCGGGCGCGCAGGCCCGGCCCGGGCGTCGTCGCCAGCCGGGTGATCGGCGAGCTGTTCATCACGACCGGTGTGCTGATGCTGCTGTTCGTCACCTACCAGCTGTGGTGGACGAACGTCCGGGCGCACGCGCAGGCGGACAAGGCGGCCAGCAGCCTCCAGGACGACTGGGAGAGCGGCAGGCGCAACCCGGGCGCCTTCGAACCGGGGCAGGGCTTCGCCCTCCTGCACATCCCGAAGCTGGACGTGGTGGTGCCGATCGCGGAGGGCACCAGCAACGAGAAGGTGCTCGACCGGGGGATGGTCGGCCACTACGCCGACGGCGCGCTGAAGACGGCGATGCCGGACGCCGAGACGGGCAACTTCGGGCTCGCGGGCCACCGCAACACCCATGGCGAGCCGTTCCGGTACATCAACCGTCTGCAGCCCGGCGACGCGATCGTCGTCGAGACGCAGAACAAATACTTCGTCTACAAGATGGCCTCGATGCTGCCGGTGACGTCACCGAGCAACATCAGCGTTCTCGACCCGGTCCCGAAGGGGTCGGGCTTCACCGCACCGGGCCGCTACATCACGCTGACGACGTGCACGCCGGAATTCACCAGCAAATACCGGTTGATCGTCTGGGGCAAGATGGTCGAGGAACGGCCGCGCAGCAAGGGCAAGCCGGATGCGCTCGTCAGTTAAGGGCGGAAGACCAGTGGCAGCGACCACCGAAACGGACCACGAAGAGCACACCGGCGCGCCCGGGTCACCGCCGGCCGCGGCACGCCGCCGCGGCGCCGGCCCGGTCGCCGCGGCCGTCGGCGTCTTCGGCGAACTCCTCATCACCGCGGGCCTGGTCCTCGGCCTGTTCGTCGTCTACTCGCTGTGGTGGACGAACGTCGTCGCCGACCGCGCGGCGGACGAGCAGGCCGACAAGGTCCGTGACCACTGGACCCACGAGTCCGACGACGGGCGCCCCGCCTCCTTCGACAGCAAGAACGGCATCGGCTTCCTGCACGTGCCCGCGATGGCCAAGGACGAGATCCTGGTCGAGAAGGGCACCTCGATGAAGGTGCTCAACGACGGGGTGGCCGGCTACTACACCGACCCCGTCGAGGCGACGCTGCCGACCTCGGGGAAGAACGGCAACTTCTCGCTGGCCGCCCACCGGGACGGCCACGGCGCGAAGTTCCACAACATCGACAAGATCGAGAAGGGCGACCCGATCGTCTTCGAGACGAAGGACAAGTGGTACGTCTACAAGGTCTACGCCATCCTCCCGGAGACCTCGAAGTTCAACGTCGAGGTCCTCGCCCCGGTCCCGAAGGAGTCCGGCCGGAAGAAGGCCGGGAAGTACATCACCCTGACGACCTGCACGCCGCTCTACACCAGCCGCTACCGCTACATCGTCTGGGGCGAACTGGACCGCGTGGAGAAGGTGGACGGCGACCGGACCCCGCCGGAGGAACTGCGCTGACGGCCAAGCCGTGAAGCCCCGGCACCGGTGAACGGCTCCCCGGCCGCGGAGGCCGGTGCCGGACCCGTCGGCGCGCCTGCCCTCGGACCGATGCGCCTGCCGCCGTACCGGTGTGCCTGCCGCCGTGCTCGGCGCCGTACCGATGCGCCTGCCGCCGTGCCGCCGTGCCGGCGTGCTCGGCGCCGTGGGTGGCGGTACGGGACGCCGCGGCCGGCGGGGCGCGACCGCCGCGGGACTCGGATTCCATGCCGCGGCGCCCCGCACAGCAGTGCGCCCCGGCGGTGGATCCCGCCGGGGCGCAACCGGATCGCGTACGGCGGTCAGCCGGTGAAGCCGCCGAAGAAGCCGCCGTTGTCGTTCCTGCCGTTGTTCCCGTTGTTCCCGTTGTTGCCGCCGAAGCCCACGGTCGTCAGGGTGACCGTCGTGCCGGCCGGGTCGTCGACCTCCTGGTCGCCCTTCGGGTCCTGGTCGGTGACGATCGCGGTGTCGCCCTGGTCGCTGCCGCCGGCGAACTGGATGTTGGTGAAGCCGGCCGCCTGCAGGGTCTGCTTGGCCTGCGCCACCGTCCTTCCGCGCACGTCCGGCACCTTGGTCTTCTGCTTCTCCACGACCTTGCCGATCTGGATGGTCACCTTGGAGCCGGGGTCGACCTGCGTGCTCGCCGACGGGACGGTCTGGATGACCTTGCCGTCCTGGTTGGCGTCGGTGGTGTCGACCTCGGTGCACTCACCGACCAGGCCGCTGGCCGTCATCTGCGCCTTGGCCGCGTCGCAGCTCTGGCCGAGGACGTCCGGAACGGTCGACTGCTGCTTCTCCTTCGCGACCGTCAGCGTGATCGTCGACCCCTTCTGCACCTCCTCGCCCTTGATCGGGTCCTGGTCGAGGACGGTGTTCGGCTCCTCGGAGGACTCCCGGGTCTGCGTCTTGACCGTGAACTGGTAGTCGTCGCCCTCCAACTTGGACCTGGCCTCGTCGAGGCTCAGCCCGATCACGCTCGGCACCGCCACCTTCGGCGCGCCGGTGGAGACCACCAGCTTGATCGTGCTGTTCTTCTCGACCTCGGTCCGGGGCTGGACGTCCTGGTCGCAGATCCTGCCCTTGGGCTGGTTCTCGCACTCCTTCTGCGTGAACGACAGCTGCAGGTCCGAGTTGGCGGCCTGCTTCTCGGCGTTCTCCCGCGTCTCGCCGACGAAGTTCGGCACGGGGACCATGTCGTTGCCCACACCGCCGTTGCCGCTGAACACCCACCGGCCGATCAGGATGGCGCCGACCAGGACGAGGACGCCCGCCACGACCAGCAGGACCGTGGACGTGCTGGACTTCTTCTGGCGGCGCCGGTCGGGCCGGTCGTCGTAGCCGTAGCCGCCGTCGTCCGGGTTCATCGGCGGCAGCATCGTCGTGGCGCCGGCTCCGGCGTCGGAGCGCAGGGCCGTCGTCGGCTGGTCGTCGGGGTAGCCGCCGTAGCCCACCGAGCCCATCGCGGCGGTGGCCGCGACCGGCTGGCCGTCGAGGCAGGCCTCGATGTCGGCGCGCATCTCGTCGGCCGACTGGTAGCGGTAGTCGGGGTCCTTGACCAGCGCCTTCATCACGATCGCGTCCATCTCGGGCGTGATCTCGGGGTCGAAGACGCTCGGCGGCTGCGGCTCCTCCCGCACATGCTGGTAGGCGACCGCGACCGGGGAGTCGCCGACGAAGGGCGGGCGGACGGTCAGCAGCTCGTACAGCAGGCAGCCGGTCGAGTACAGGTCGGAACGGGCGTCGACCTGTTCGCCCTTGGCCTGCTCCGGGGAGAGGTACTGGGCGGTGCCGATGACGGCCGCCGTCTGCGTCATCGTCATGCCGGCGTCGCCCATCGCGCGGGCGATGCCGAAGTCCATCACCTTGACCTGGCCGTTGCGCGTCAGCATGACGTTGGCCGGCTTGATGTCGCGGTGCACGATGCCGTTGCGGTGGGCGTACTCCAGGCCCTGGAGGATGCCGATGGTCATCTCCATGGCCCGCTCGGGCAGCAGCTTGCGGCCGCTGTGCAGCAGCTCGCGCAGCGTGGAGCCGTCGACGTACTCCATGACGATGTACGGGATGGAGACCCCGTCGATGTAGTCCTCGCCCGTGTCGTAGACCGCGACGATCGCGGGATGGTTGAGCGAGGCGGCCGACTGGGCCTCCCGGCGGAACCGGGCCTGGAAGGACGGGTCGCGCGCCAGGTCCGCGCGCAGCGTCTTCACCGCCACGGTGCGGCCGAGGCGGGTGTCGTGCGCGAGGTAGACCTCCGCCATGCCACCACGACCGAGCACCTGGCCCAGCTCGTACCGGCCGCCGAGGCGACGCGGCTCTTCCATAAGCTACCTACCAGCCCTCTCCGTCGGTCCCGACCGCACCCTCGTGTGGTCCGGCGGTGTGCTGTCCGGGCCTACGCTACCGGGCGCGCCCACCCTGTTCCGCACCGCGCCGAAACCTGATATCGGACCGGTATCGCGCATTAGACCGGAAGCGTCGGGCGATCCCGCGGTTATCGATCACTTAGGGTCTCTAATTGTAGCGTGCGGTAGTGAATCGGTTGCGGAATCCCCGGGCAACAGAAGGGGAAAACCGGCAGAAACCGGCCGATTCCAGAATCGTCGCCGAAAAGGTTTTGTGAGCCGGCTTACCGCGCGGAGTGTGATGAATTCCGCCCGGGTGGCCGGAAAACCCGCGCGGTCGGAAAGCCGATCGCGCCCTGCCGTGCGACGGGGAACAGGGCGGGTGCGGGGCGGCCGGCCGCGGTGCCGCCGGTCGCTCGCCCGGGTGCGGGCCGGGCCGCCGCCCCGCCGGACGCGTCGACCCGCGGAGGTCCCGAAGAGGCCGGGTCCGCGTATGCGCGGCGGTGGTCCGGGTTTCCCCGGGCCGGGCCGTCCGGCGTCCGGACGAGCGTCGGCTCCGGTGTTTTCGTACACCGGAGCCGACATCGTCATCGCCGCGGCCGACGCACCCGGGCGCGGCTTGTTTGTTTTTCTCCCCCGTTGGCATGGACGGTGAAAAATTAATACGTCCGGGCCGGCGGGAGCGGGCCTTTACGCCTTCCCGCTCGGGAGCCGCGGCCGCCTCCCCGGGGGCCTCACGACCCCGACTTGCCCTTCACCACGGCCTCCATCACGGCCTTCGCGATCGGCGCCGCGAGGCCGCCGCCGGAGATGTCGTCACGGTTGGCGTTCTCGTCCTCGACCACGACGGCCACGGCCACCGGCGAGCTGCCGTCGCCGCTCTTGGCGTACGAGATGAACCAGGCGTAGGGGTTCTCGCTGTTGTCGACGCCGTGCTGGGCGGTACCCGTCTTGCCGCCCACGGTGACGCCCGGGATCCGCGCGTTCTTGCCCGTGCCCTCCTCGACGACCGTCTCCATCATCGACTGCAGGATCTGGGCGTTCTCCGCCGACAGCGGCCGGCTCAGCTCCTCCGGCTCGGTCTTCTCGATGGTGTCGAGGCTCGGGGCCTGCAGCTCGTCGACCATGTACGGCTTCATCAGCGTGCCGTTGTTGGCGACGGCCGAGGCGACCATGGCCATCTGCAGCGGGGTGGCCGCGGTGTTGAACTGGCCGATCGAGGACAGCGCGGTCTGCGACTGGTTCATGTCGTCGGAGAAGACGGAGGCGGTGGTGCGCACCGGGATGAACTGTTCCTCGGTGAAGCCGAACTTCTTGGCCGTCTCCAGCATCTTGTCGTTGCCGAGGTCGGAGCCGATCTTGCCGAAGACGGTGTTGCAGGAGTACTGGAGGGCGACCCGCAGGGTGGCGTTCTCGCAGGGGATGTTGCCCTCGTTCCGCAGCGGGGTCGTGGTGCCCGGCATGATCCACGGCAGCGGGGTCTCGGTCTTCTCGTCCGCGCTCGTGTACTTCCCGTGCTCCAGGGCCGCCGCCGCGGTGACCACCTTGAAGGTGGAGCCGGGCGGGTAGACCTCGCGCAGCGCCCGGTTCAGCATCGGGTCGTCCGGGTTGTTCTCCTTCTGGAGCTTCTTCCAGGCGTTCTCGTCCGACTCGCTGCCCCCGGCGATCGTCGAGGGGTCGTACGACGGGTAGGACGCCAGCGCCAGGATCTTGCCGGTGGACGGCTCGATGGCGGCGACGGCGCCCTTGCCGCCCTGCGCCTTCAGACCGTCGTACGCGGCCTTCTGCGCGGCGGCGTCCAGGGTGGTGACGACGTTGCCGCCCTCCTTCTTCTTGCCCGTGATCATGTCGAGCGTGTTGCGGAAGAAGAGCCGGTCGTCGTTGCCGGTGAGGATGCCGTCCTCGATGGACTCCAGCTGGTTGGCACCGTAGGCCTGCGAGACGAAGCCGGTGACCGGCGCCCACATGGCGCCGTCCTTGTAGGTGCGCTTGTACTTGAAGTCGCCCGAGGTGGTGGTGTGGCCGGTGATGGCCTTGCCGTCGACGATGATGTCGCCGCGCGGCGTGGCGTACCGCTCGATGGCCACCCGGCGGTTGTTCGTGTCGTTCTTCAGACTGTCGGCCTTGACGTACTGCAACCAGTTGTCACGGATCAGCAGGGTGAGGACCAGCAGGCCGCAGAAGACCGCGATCCGACGCAGGGGTTTGTTCACGGGCGCACCACTTGAGTCATCTCGGCATCGGGGTTGGCGGCGGGAGCGGGTGCCGGGCGGCGGGCGGTGTCGCTGATGCGCAGCAGCACGCCGATCAGGACCCAGTTGGCGATGACCGCGCTACCGCCGGACGCGAGGAACGGCATGGTCATACCGGTCAACGGGATGAGTCCCATGACACCACCGGCGACCACGAAGACCTGGAGCGCGAAGGCACCGGACAGGCCGACGGCCAGCAGCTTGCCGAAGGGATCACGGGCGGCGAGGGCGGTGCGGATGCCGCGCTCGACGATCAGGCCGTACAGCAGCAGGAGGGCCATCACGCCCGCCAGGCCCAGCTCCTCGCCGAAGGTGGCGAGGATGAAGTCGGAGTTGGCGGCGAACCGGATCAGGTCGGAGTGGCCCTGGCCCCAGCCGGTGCCGAGGGTGCCGCCGGAGCCGAACGCCCACAGCGCCTGCATGGCCTGCTCGGAGTGGACGATGCCGTCGCTGGCCCCGGAGCGGCTGAGCTGGTACTCGCGCATCGGGTCGAGCCAGGCCTGCACACGAGTCTGGATGTGCGGTTCGAAGCTGGCCACGCCGACCGCGCCGGCCGCGGACATCAGCAGGCCGAAGACGATCCAGCTGGTCCGCTCGGTGGCGACGTACAGCATGATCACGAACATGCCGAAGAACAGCAGCGACGTTCCCAGGTCCGTCTCGAAGACCAGGATGAGGATCGAGATCGCCCAGACGACGAGGATCGGGCCGAGGTCGCGGCCGCGCGGCAGGTACAGGCCCATGAAGCGGCGGCTGGCCAGCGCCAGCGCGTCCCGCTTGACCATCAGGTAGCCGGCGAAGAACACCGCGAGCACGATCTTGGCGAACTCACCGGGCTGGATGGAGAACCCGGCGACCGAGATCCAGATCTTCGCGCCGTAGAGGTCCTTGCCGAGGCCCGGTACCAGGGGCAGCAGCAACAGGATCAGGGCGCCGGCCATGGAGATGTACGTGTAGCGCTGCAGGACGCGGTGGTCCTTGAAGAAGATCAGCACCACGACGAACAGTCCGATGCCCATCGCCGTGTACAGCAGCTGGCGTGGCGCGGCCCCGCCGGCCTGGTCGATGGACTGCAGCAGCGGCGACTGGTCCAGCCGCCAGATGGCGACGAGCCCGAGCCCGTTCAGCAGCGTGGCCAGCGGCAGCATCAGCGGGTCCGCGTACGGCGCGAACTTGCGGACCACGAGGTGGCCGACGCCGGCCAGCAGGCCGATGCCCAGGCCGTAGCTCAGCAGCCCGGAGGGCACCTCGCCGTTGATGGCCAGGCCCACGTTGGCGTAGGCGAACACCGGGATGACGACGGCGAACACCAGCAGTGCGAGCTCGGTGTTGCGCCGGCTGGGCGCTCCGATGGCGCCGATCGTGGACGTGTGGTGCGTCGGCGAGTTCGTAGTACTGCTCATCGTGTGACGGGGGCCTCTCACGGCTTGCCTACTGCTTACCGCACAGCGAGACGACCTTCTGCTCCTCCTCCGAGAGGCTGGGGCCGGGGCTGGGAGTGGGTGCGGTCGTGGACGGGTTCGGGTTCGGGGTGGCCGACGTCGAACCGGACGGGGCACCGCCCGGCGGGGTCGGCGTCGGCGTGGCCTTGGACGTGAAGGAGGCGGGTGTGGTTCCCGTGGTGCCTCCGGCCTCGCCCTGGCCCGTCTCGGCGTTCCTCTCGCTCTGTGCGGCGCGCCGCTGCGCCTCCTTCTTGCACGCGGAGGCCTGCACCGACAGTTCCTCGATCTTCGCCTGGGCGTTCTTCAGACCGCCCTCGGCGATGGTCGCCTTGACCAGTTTCTGCTGGTAGGGCGGCAGGTACTTGAGTTCGATCTCGGGGTGGTCCCGCTCGACCTGCGACAGTTTCACCCAGGCCAGGTCCTGGCTGATGCCCCGGTACAGCGCGACGTGCTCGCCTTTGGCGCCGACGTAGTACTGGGTCTGCGTCCAGCGCCAGCCGCCGTACAGGCCGCCGCCGATGACGGCGAGGGCGAGGCCGCCGTAGAGGGACCTCTTCAGCCACTTGCGGCCCTTGCCGGGCTTGGTGAAGTCGTCGTCGCCGTAGCCGAGGCCGGCCGCCGGGATGTAGCCGGTGGTGTCGCCGCTGCCGGGCGGGCCGAACTCGCCGCCCCGCCCGGATCCCCGGCGGCCCAGGCCGGCGGCGCGGCCGGCGGGCGTCTGCAGGTAGCCGTTGTCGTTCAGCTGGCTCTGGTTCTCGGCGACCGCGCCGACCACGACCGGGGTGTCGGACAGCTGCCCCGCGAGGGTGTCGCCGGTGTCCAGGTCGAGGACGTCCGCGACGATCACGGTGATGTTGTCGGGGCCGCCGCCGCGCAGCGCGAGCTGGATCAGCTCCTGCACGGTCTCCTCGGGGCCCTGGTAGCTGGCGAGGGTGTCCTCCAGCGTCTGGTGGGAGACGACCCCGCTCAGCCCGTCGGAGCAGATGAGGTAGCGGTCGCCGGCCCGGACCTCGCGGATGGACAGGTCGGGCTCGACGTGGTCGCCGCTGCCCAGCGCACGCATCAGCAGGGACCGCTGCGGGTGCGTGTTGGCCTCCTCCTCGGTGATCCGCCCCTCGTCGACGAGGCGCTGCACCCAGGTGTGGTCCTGCGTGATCTGCGTCAGCACGCCGTCCCGCAGCAGGTACGCCCGCGAGTCGCCGACGTGGACCAGGCCGAGCCGCTGGCCGGTCCACAGCAGCGCGGTCAGCGTGGTCCCCATGCCCTCCAGGCTGGGGTCGTCCTCGACCATCTGGCGCAGCTGGTCGTTGGCGCGCCGCACGGCCGTGCCGAGCGAGGTGAGCAGGTCGGAGCCGGGCACGTCGTCGTCGAGCGCGACGATGGTGGAGATCACCTCGGAGGAGGCGACCTCGCCGGCCGCCTGGCCGCCCATGCCGTCCGCGATGGCGAGCAGGCGCGGGCCGGCGTAACCGGAGTCCTCGTTGCCCTCCCGGATCATGCCCTTGTGCGATCCGGCGGCGAAGCGCAGTGACAGACTCATGCGCACCTCGCCTGTCGGCTCCGGGTACAGCCGGTCGTGTCGAGCCACACTGCCCACCCTCCGGTCGGGAGCGCGCCGGGGCCCGGGGTGGGGACCGCCGCTGCGTGCTCGCTCCGCTCGCTCATTGTCGTACTACTTCCGCAGCTCGATGACGGTCTTGCCGATGCGGATCGGCGCGCCCAGCGGAATCGGTGTGGGGGTCGTCAGCCGGGTCCGGTCCAGGTACGTGCCGTTGGTGGAGCCCAGGTCCTCCACGATCCACTGGCCGTCGCGGTCCGGGTAGATCCTGGCATGGCGGCTGGAGGCGTAGTCGTCGTCCAGCACGATCGTCGAGTCGTGCGCCCGGCCCAGCGTGATGGTCTGGCCCTGCAACGCGACGGTGGTGCCGGTGAGGGTGCCCTCGGTCACGACCAGCTTGGTGGGGGCGTTGCGGCGCGCGCGTCCGCCCGCGGGCTGCTGGCGCTGTTGCGGCGGCGCCTGGCGCGCGGCCTGCGATGCGCGGCCCGCGTCACGCCGCGACCCGCGCTGGGTGACGCGCGTACCGAACAGATCGGTGCGGATGACCTGCACGGCCACGATCACGAACAGCCACAGAACGGCCAGAAAACCCAGCCGCATGACCGTGAGGGTCAGCTCTGACATTGCCCCCGGATCACCCTTCGGCTTGCCTGTAGATAACGGTGGTACTGCCCACGACGATCCGCGAGCCGTCGCGGAGCGTAGCGCGGGTGGTGTGCTGCCCGTCCACCACGATGCCGTTGGTGGAGCCGAGATCCTGGATCGTCGAGGGCGTTCCGGTCCGGATCTCGCAGTGCCGGCGGGACACGCCGGGGTCGTCGATCCGCACGTCGGCGTCGGTGCTGCGGCCCAGCACCAGCGTCGGGCGGGAGATCTGGTGGCGGGTGCCGTTGATCTCGATCCAGTAGCGGGTGCGTCCGCCCGGCGCGCCCGCGGCGCCGGGCCGCTGGGCGCTAACGGGCGGCGGGTAGCCGTAGCCGCCGGGCCGCCCGGCCGGGACGCCGGGCGGCGGCGCGGCGGGCATCGGCGGGGCGCCCGCGGGAGCCGCGGGCGGGTAGCCGTAGCCGCCGGGGCTGCCGGCCGGGGCGGCGGGCGCGGCGGCCTGCTGGCTGCTGGAGGAGGCGAGCGTACGGCTGCGCACCCGGTACAGGCCGGTGTCGAGGTCGTCCGCCTTCTCCAGGTGGACCTTGATGGGGCCCATGAAGGTGTAGCGCTGCTGCTTGGCGTAGTCGCGCACCATGCCGGCGAGCTCGTCGCCGAGCTGGCCGGAGTAGGGGCTGAGCCGCTCGAAGTCCGGAGCGCTCAGCTCCACGATGAAGTCGTTGGGCACGACGGTGCGGTCGCGGTTCCAGATGGTCGCGTTGTTGTCGCACTCGCGCTGGAGCGCTCCCGCGATCTCCACGGGCTGCACCTCGGACTTGAACACCTTGGCGAAGGTGCCGTTGACCAGACCTTCGAGACGCTGCTCGAATTTCTTCAGGACTCCCATGGGGCACCTCCTCCGTCGCTGCCGTCCTGTGTACTGCCCGCAGTACCGCTTCGCGTACTGCCTACCTGGTACTGCTTACTGATCGTATCCACGCGCCGGTGAATCGGGTGGTTCCCCCTGTCGGCCCGGTCGACCGGTGTCGACGGGTGCCGACGCCTGCCGAGGTTCCCTGCGGAGTCGCCCTTCGAACTCCACCGGCAGTACGCGCGCGTACTGCCGTGCGCACTTCTGCCATGGATCGTAGAGGCGGCCGTAGACCAGTGTCCCGCACCCGGCTGTGGACCCCGACCGGCTCCTGGCCGGACGGGGGGACCGGTACGAGGTTGATACGTGAACCGGTTGCCGCCGGGGCGGGGGTTGGTTGCCCCTGCGGCGCGCGTCCGGCCCTCTTTTTCCTCTGCGGCGCGGCTCGTCCCCGCGGCGCGGCTCGTCCCCGGGACGCGTGCCTCGGGACGCCGGGGCCGGCCGGGTGCCTTCCCGGCGGGGCCGGGGGCCGGTTTGGGACGGCGGTGCTGGTGGGCGGCTGTTCGGCGCCTGCATGGGGGTGTCGTCCGGGGGTGGTCGGAAGGGGGATCCGGTCCGGAGCCTGCCCGGCGACAAGGGATGTGAACCCACCCCGTTGAGCGTGCTAATGTTCTCGATGTCGGAAGGCGCCAGCCCGAAAGGGCCGGAGCCGGAGGACACACCCAATGCGCGGGTGGCGGAATAGGCAGACGCGCTGGATTCAGGTTCCAGTGCCCGCAAGGGCGTGGGGGTTCAACTCCCCCCTCGCGCACCAGGGAGCACCTGTGAAAGTGCTCCTGACGCACCGAAGGAACGGGCGGCATCGTGATCACGATGCCGCCCGTTCCTGTTTCCACGAGTGTGATGCTTGTCTCCGGCGCCGCGGAAACGGGCCGTCGAGCGGGGCGGAGAGCCGGAGAGCCGGAGAGCCGACGGGGCGCCGGCGATCCGCGCGGTGACGCGGGGCCCCGGCCGGGCCGTTTCCGGAGCGCGTTCTGTGACGAAGCTCTCAAGGCGCGGTGATGCGGCCCGCGGGGTTCGGCAGCCCGGGAGCAGGGGGACTCCGGCGTCGGCGTCCCCGCCGCCGGCGCGCGACGGGAGGAGCGCCCGCCCCGCCGGGCCCTCGCGCGGTGTCCGCCGGTCCGTGTCCGCCCCGCGGCAGGCCGCCGGGCAGCAGGTCCGGGCCGCCGTCCCCGGAGCCGCAGGTGAGGATGCCGGAAGCCGGACGCGCGGGTGCGTGGCTCACGCCTCCTGGTCCAGCAGGAGCGCCAGCACGCCGACGAGCGTCGCACTGCTGACGATCTCCCTCCGGGCGATCATGCCGCGGATGTCGCTCAGCGCGATCCACTCGAGCCGGTCGGACTCGTTGCGTTCCACGGGCTCGGCGACGCGCCGCGCGCCGTCCGCGCGGAACACGAAGTGCTGGGAATCGGTGATCCCCGCCGCGGGCTGCGCGTAGATCAACTCCCGCATCCCGTCCGGGCGCCACCCGGTCTCCTCCTCCAGTTCCCGGGCGGCGGCGGCCGCCGGGGTCTCGCCGTCCTCGACCAGGCCCATGGGCAGCTCCCAGGCCCAGGTGTCGGTGACGAAGCGGTGGCGCCACATCATCAGGACGCGCCGCCGGTCGTCCACGGCCGCTGCGACGGCGACGTCCCGCAGCCGCACCACGTGGTAGTCCGTCCGGGTGCCGTCCGGCTGCTCGGCGTCCAAGGAGCGCACCCGCACCCAGGGGGTGTCGTACAGCGCGTGCTCGCCGTGGACGGTCCATCGCATGTCGTGCCTGCTCTCGTCCGGGGACGGGTGCGTCCGGTGGTCCTCGTCCGGCGATCGTCCCAGCAGGGAGGCGTCCGGCGTACCGGGCCCGGCCGTCGGCGCGACGCGGTGAGCGCCTTCCGCCCCGCCTTGCCGCTGTCGGCGGGGCGGGGCGGGGCGTGACGGAGCCTCGGTGGAGTCCCGTCGGGGCTCGTCGGGGACTCCTGCCCTGTGCGGCCGTCCTTGCGCGGTCGTGGCTTGTGCGGTCGTGCCTTGTGCGGTCGTGGGGCGTGGGGGCGCTTCGCCGGTTCTTTTCCTCCTGCGCGTGTCGGCGGACCTACGCGGCGAAGCGCTGGGCCAGCTCCTTGGCCTTGGCGGCGGCGTCCTGGAGGGCGCGTTCGCGGGACGCCTCGAAGAGCGGGATCAGCTGGGCCATCTCCGGGTTGTGCGGGGCCATGGTGAGCTCCGGGACGATGAAGTCGAGGTCGGCGCCGAGCGCGTCGGCGAAAACCGCCGTCAGGTAGTTCTGCACGTATTCGTAGGGTTCGCGCGGGGTGCCGGGCGCGTAGGAACCGCCCCGGCTGGCGACGACGGTGACGGGCGTGCCCTTGATCTTCGACTCCTCGGTCGCGGCGGTGCGGCCGAGGAGGATCACGTTGTCCAGCCACGCCTTGAGGGTCGACGGGATCGAGAAGTTGTACATCGGGGCGCCGATCAGCACCGCGTCCGCCCGCTCCAGCTCCTCGATCAGACGCACGCGCTCGGCGAAGGCGGCGGCCTGCCCGGACGTGTGCGTGGCCGGATCGGCGAAGCCGGCGCTGTGGGCGTCGGCGGTGATGTGCGGGACCGGGTCCGCGGCGAGGTCCCGGTAGATCACCGTGCCCTCCGGGTGCTGCTCCTCCCAGGCGCGGCGGAAGGCGTCCGTCACGGCCCGGGACGCGGAGACGTCGGCGGGAAACACGGACGAGTCGATGTGCAGGAGCGTGGCCATGCGGTTCTCCAGGTGAACGGTGAGGTGGGCGGTGGACTCATGGGCCGCGGTCCGAGTGGCGCGGTCCGGGTGGCGCGGTCCGGGTGCCGTGAGCCGAACAGCCGTCGGCCGGGCCGGGCGGGGCGGTCCGAGCAGGGCGAGCCCGGCCGCGCCGCCTCGGTGACGTGGCTAATGATTCGTACAGAACTATTGATAGCACAGTAGCTTACTTTTTTTCAGCCACCTGTGGCGGGGCAGTACCCTGAGGGCATGGCGGTCGAGCGGAGTCACGACGTGGCGGGGTGCAAGCGGGTGGACGGCGGCATCACCCGCGTCTTCCAACTGCTCGGCAAGCGCTGGACCGGCCCGATCGTGTCCGTCCTGACCGGTGGACCCGCGTACTTCGTGGACCTGCGCAGGGCGATCCCCGGCATCAGCGAGCGCATGCTCTCCGACCGGCTCACCGAACTGGCCGCAGCGGGCCTCGTCGTGCGCGAGGTGGCCGAAGGGCCGCCGCTGCGGGTCTCCTACCGGCTGACGGAGGCGGGGGCCGCGCTGAAGCCGGCCCTCAGGGAGCTGGCGGTGTGGGCGGAGAAGCACTTGCCCGAGGAGGCGCTCGGGCCCGGGTGCTGAGGCGTCCGCGGACGGGACGGCTCGGGGTTCCGGATACCGAGCGGGGCGGGTGAGGCGGCCGGCCCCGGTCGGGCGGACGGTTGTTCCGGTGACGCCGACGGCTGGGGTGCCGACGGTCCGAGCGCCGATGGTTTGAGCTCCGACGGCTTGAGCGCCGATGGCTTGGGCTCCGCCGGCTTGGGTGCCGAGGGTCTGAGTTCCGGTCGTCCGGCTCCGGGTGGTCTCCCCGGGTGCCGGAACCGGCCGGTTTCCACACCTGTGGGGTTGTCCACAGGGTCTGACGCGTTCCGGCCGTCGGCTGTACGGTCTGCACGAGTTGATGTTCGTGCGGGTGCGGGGGAGGCAGTCGGTATGACCAGAAGTGGTTCGGAGGCGACGACTCGGACGCCGTCGGCATGGGAGCGTCGGCTGCCGCGGGTTCCGGGCTTCGCCGAATGGCCCGCCGCGGGGTCCCCCAAGGAGGAGGGCAAGGCGCTGCGGAAGCGGGTGCCGCGCCGGGCGCACGCCGCGCTGGACCCGGACGCGGCCCGCCCCGACGCGGTGCGCGCGGTCGAGGAGTCGAACCGCGGCCGGATTCCGGAGCTCGTCCCCATGAGGATCGGCCGGATGGCGGCCACCCCCTTCGCCTTCCTGCGCGGAACGGCGGGACTCATGGCGTACGACCTGGCGCGCACGCCCACGACCCGGATCGGCGCCCAGATCTGCGGCGACGCCCACGCGGCCAACTTCGGCCTGTACGGCGACGCGCGCGGCGGCCTCGTCATCGATCTGAACGACTTCGACGAGACGGTCCGCGGCCCCTGGGAATGGGACCTCAAGCGCCTAGCGGCCTCGCTGGTGCTCGCGGGCCGTGAGGCGGGCGCGGACGAGGACGCCTGCCGCCGGGCGGCCCACGACGCGGTGGGCGCCTACCGCCGCACCATGCGGCTGCTCGCCAAACTGCCGGTGCTGGACGCGTGGAACGCCATCGCCGACGAGGAACTCGTCTCCCACACCGACGCGCACGACCTGCTCGGCACCCTGGAACGGGTCTCCGAGAAGGCCCGGGCCAACACCAGCGGGCGCTTCGCGGCCCGATCGACCGAACCCACCGAGGACGGCGGACGCCGCTTCGTCGACGCCCCGCCGGTGCTGCGACGCGTTCCGGACGCGGAGGCGGCGGCGGTCGCGGCCTCCCTGGAGCAGTACCTGACGACGCTCCCGGACGACCGGCTCCCCCTGCTGGCCCGGCACGCGGTGCACGACGTCGCGTTCCGCGTCGTCGGCACCGGCAGCGTCGGCACCCGGTCGTATGTCGTGCTGCTCCTGGACCACCGCGGCGAAGCACTCGTGCTCCAGGTGAAGGAGGCCCGTCCGTCGGCCCTGGTGCCGCATCTGGTGACGGCCGGCTTCGAGACGCCGTCCGCCGAGCACGAGGGCCGACGGGTGGTCCTCGGCCAGAAGCGCATGCAGGTCGTCAGCGACATCCTGCTGGGCTGGACGACGGTCGAGGGACGGCCCTTCCAGGTGCGGCAGTTCCGCAACCGCAAGGGCAGCGTCGACCCCACGGCGCTGACCACCGACCAGATGGACGACTACGCCCGCATGACCGGCGCCCTCCTGGCCCGCGCCCACTCCCACAGCGCCGACCCACGCCTGATCGCCGGGTACTGCGGCAAGAGCGAGGAGCTGGACGAGGCCGTGGCCGCCTTCGCCGTCGCCTACGCCGACCGCACCGAGGCCGACCACGCCGACCTGGTGACGGCGGTACGGGCGGGGCGGATCGCGGCGGAGCCGGGTGTCTGAGGGGAGGCGACCGCGTGCGTGAGTGCGCAGGGCCACGGGCGATCGTGCCCCCCACCCGCGCCTCGACGGCCCGGGACACGGGACGCTCCTCTCCGCACCGAGCGGCGACCCCGCCCGGGCGGCGACGGCCGCACGGCCGGCCCCGGAGGAATCCGCACCGGACCTCCCGGCCCCCGGTGCGAGCCGAGCACGGCGGTCCCGTGGCCTACGCTGGTCGGGTGACGACCCCGGAAGCTGAGCAGGGTGGTGGCGGCGCCGGTGAGGAGCGGGTGACGCCCCAGAGCGGCGCACGGCCCGAGGAACGGCTGGAGCAGGCCGTTCGGACCGCCGAGCGGGCACTCATCGAGTACGAGATCGCGGTGGAGACCTTCCGCGTGGAGGTCGAGAACTTCTCCCGGTTGCACGAACAGAGACTCGGCCCGATGTACGCGCGGCTGGAGGAGCTGGACGCCCAGATCCTGGAGGCCAGGGCCGCCCGCACCGGTGACCCCGAGGACCGGCGCCGGGCGGACGAGGCGCGGGCCCGGCTGATGCCGATCCCCGGTGTCGAGGAACTGCTGCACGGCTGGATGGACGGCAGCGGGCTGTTCCCCGAGGCCACGGCGATGCTCACGGACCAGGCGGTACGGCCTCCGCAGCGGGTGCGGCCCAGCGAGGAGGCCCGCAAGCTCTACCGCGAGCTGGCCCGCAAGGCCCATCCGGATCTGGCGCAGGAGGAGGGCGAGCGCAAGCGGCGCGAGGAGTTCATCACCCGGGTCAACGCCGCCTACGCGCGCGGGGACGAGAAGGAGCTGCGGGAGCTGGCCGAGGAGTGGGCCGCCGGACCGCAGCTGCGGCGGGGCCCGAGCCGCGCCGAGGAGCTCTACGCCCGCCTCGAATGGCTCGCCCAGCGCAAGGAACTGCTGACGCTGGTGGCGAAGGAGCTGGAGGAGAGCGCGATCGGCGCGATGCTCCGGCTGGCTCCGGACGACCCCGACGGCCTGCTGGACGAGATCGCCGAACAGCTGAAGGCACAGATCACGGAGCGGGAGTCCGAGCTGGCGGCGGTGCTGGGACAGGTGTGAGCGCGGTGGCCTCCGGCGCTGCCGCCGGGGCGGCCTCCGGCGCGCTCGGGACGAACCGGCCCCGGGGCGCCGGGCGGTTCCGAACGCCGCGGGCGGTGCCGGCGTCGGCCCGTGGTGGTGGGGCGGACGGTGCGCCGGGCAGGTCGGGTAGCGTCGAAGGCATGAGTTTCGGAGCTGGTGTGCCCACGGTCGAGGTCGCGGACCTCAAGGACGGCGACTTCCTGCTGGACGTCCGTGAGGACGACGAATGGCAGGCGGGTCACGCCGAAGGAGCGCTGCACATCCCCATCAGCGAGTTCGTGGCCCGGTACGGGGAGCTGACCGAGGCGGCACCGCAGGACGGCCGGGTCCATGTGATCTGCCGCTCCGGCGGCCGGTCGGCGCAGGTCACGATGTACCTGCTCCAGCAGGGCATCGACGCGGTGAACGTCGACGGCGGCATGCAGGTGTGGGCAGCAAAGGGCCGCCCCGTCGTGAACGACGAGGGCGAACCGGGATACGTCCTCTAGGACGGCCCTTCCCCGCCGGCCGCCCCGGCGGGTCCGTTGCCGGTGGCCGGCCCGGTGGGCGTGTTCCGCCGGCCGGACCGACGGGTCTGTCCCCTGCGGTCGGCTCGGTGGGCGTGTTCCGCCGGCCGGGCCGGGAGGCACTCGGAGGGAGCGCCGCCACCGGGTCGTCCAAGAGGTCCTCGTGCGCTTACGGCCGTGCTCGAGTGACAGCGGGCCCTCCGGCAACCGGGATCAGGCGGGCGACGGGCCCTTCGGGGACGGTGCGCGCCCACAGCGGAAACGGCGTCTTTGCAAGGGGGCTCCCAGACGCCCGGAAGGATGCTCGGGCGTCCGGAAGGGGTCCCGGAGGTGCGGGAGGGGCTCCGGGCTCCGGGCGTCCGGGACGTCCGGTGTGCCGGTGCGGCGCGGTCCTCACCTGTCGAAGTCCAGCTCCACCTTCTCCGTCACCGGATGCGACTGGCAGGCGAGCACGTATCCGGCCTCCGTCTCCTCCGGTTCCAGCGCGAAGTTGCGGTCCATCCGTACCTCGCCCGAGACCAGGAAGGCCCGGCACGTGCCGCACACCCCGCCCTTGCAGGCGTAGGGCGCGTCGGGCCGGTTGCGCAGCACCGTCGCCAGGAGCGACTCGCCCTCCCGTACCGGCCAGGTCCCGCCGCGGCCGTCGAGACGGGCGGTCACCGTGCTGTGGGCGGGAGCCGGGGACGGGGACGGGGAGGCCGTGCCGGCGTCCACGTGGAAGATCTCCTCGTGGATGCGGGTGCGCGGCACACCGAGTCCGCGCAGCGCCCGCTCGGCCTCCTGGACCAGCCCGAACGGCCCGCACAGGAACCATCCGTCCACCCGCTCCACCGGCAGCAGCGACGGAAGCAGCCCGGTCAGCCGCTCCCGGTCCAGCCGGCCGGACGGCAGCCCCGCCTGCTGCTCCTCGCGGGAGAGGACGGTGACCAGCTGCAGCCGCTCCGGGTAGCGGTCCTTCAGGTCGGCGACCTCTTCCAGGAACATCGTCGAGGCGGACGTACGGTCGCTGCGTATCAGGCAGAACCGGGCCCCGGGCTCGCGCGCCAGCAGGGTCGAGACGATCGACAGCACCGGGGTGATGCCGCTGCCGCCGACGATCGCGGCGTACCGGCCGGGCGCGGGCTCCAACGTGAAGCGGCCGGCCGGGGTCATCACCTCCAGTTCGTCACCGGCGTCGATCTCCTTCAGGGCGTACGTGGAGAAGGCCCCGCCCTCGACCAGCCGCACGCCCACCCGCAGTTCCCGGGGTCCCTCGTCGTCCGGCGCGGGGGAGCAGATCGAGTAGGTGCGCCGTATCTCCCGCCCGTCGGCCGTGCGGCGCAGGGCGAGGTGCTGGCCCGGAGCGTGCCGGTACTCCTCGCGCAGGTGTGGGGGCACGGCGAGGGTGAGGGCCACGGAGTCGTCGGTGAGCCGGTCGACCGCGGCCACCCGGAGCCGGTGGAAGCGGGCCATCACAACTCCTTGAAGTGGTCGAACGGCTCACGGCACGACAGGCAGCGCCGCAGTGCCTTGCAGGCGGTGGACGAGAAGCGGCTGAGCAGCTCGGTGTCGCAGGAGCCGCAGTGCGGGCAGCGGACCGGGCCGGTGGCCACGGGCGTCCCGGCGGGGCCGGGTTTCCGCGCGGCCGCCGGGAGCGTGCGGGGCGGGCCCAGTGTCACGGGGACCGGGCCGGCCGCCCGCCGGGCGCGCGGCGGGGCTATGCCGTGCTCCCGCAGTTTGCGCCGCCCCTCGTCGGTGATGTCGTCCGTCGACCAGGCGGGTGTGAGCACCGTGCGGACCGTGACCTGCCGCATGCCGTGCCGGCGCAGTACCCGCTCTATGTCGAGGGACATCGCCTCGATCGCCGGGCAGCCGGTGTAGGTCGGGGTCAGCTCCACCTCGGCCGTGTCCGTGCCGTGGACGTGCACCGCGCGCAGCACACCCAGTTCGCGCAGGGTCAGCACGGGCAGTTCGGGGTCGGGCACCGACCCGGCGAGCTGAAGGAGTTCCGCCTCCAGCGGTGTCGTGGCCGTCACCATGACGCTCCCGGGTGGCTGCGGTGCAGGTGCTGCATCTCGGCGAGCATCCGCCCGAAGGGCTCGGTGTGCAGGCCCTGCCGGCCCGCCCCTGCCGACCACGCTCCCGAGCGCGGCCCCTCGGGCACCGTCAGCGTGGCCCGGCGCAGTACGTCCCCGACCGTCTCCAGCCAGGCCGTCTCCATCCCCGCCCAGTCGGCGTCGAGGCCCTCCACCGGCTGGAACATCTCGCCGGTGTACCGCCACAGCGCCGCGCACGCGCGTTGCATCCGCTCATGGCTGACGTCCGTGCCGTCGCCGAGGCGCAGGGTCCACTGCTCGGCGTGGTCGCGGTGGTAGGCGACCTCCTTGACGGCCTTCGCGGCCAGGGGCGCGAAGGGGCCCTGGCCGGCGGCCAGTTCGGCGTACAGCAGCTGCTGGTAGGCCGAGAAGTACAGCTGGCGGGCGATGGTGTGGGCGAAGTCGCCGTTCGGCTGCTCGACGAGCTGGAGGTTGCGGAAGGCGCGCTCCTCGCGCAGATACGCCAGCTCGTCCTCGTCACCGGCCATGGACAGCAGCACCCGGGCCTGGCCGAGCAGGTCGAGGGCGATGTTGGTGAGGGCGACCTCCTCCTCCAGGGCGGGGGCGTGACCCGCCCACTGCGCGAGGCGGTGGGAGAGCACCAGGGCGTCGTCGCCGAGGGCCAGGGCCGCCGCCGTGGGGACGGCGGTCGTCTCCGGTGCCGTCACAGGTGCCGCACCCCTTCCGGGATCTCGTAGAACGTCGGGTGCCGGTACGGCTTGTCGGCGGCCGGTTCGAAGAACGGGTCCTTCTCGTCCGGCGAGGACGCCGTGATCGCCGACGACGGGACGACCCAGATCGACACGCCTTCGCCGCGCCGGGTGTACAGGTCGCGGGCGTTGCGCAGGGCCAGCTCCGCGTCCGGCGCGTGCAGGCTGCCGGCGTGGGTGTGGGACAGGCCGCGGCGTGACCGCACGAAGACCTCCCACAGGGGCCAGTCGGTGGTGCTCATGCCCGCGCCTCCTCGCGCTCGCCGGAGTCCCCGCCGGTGTGTCTGGCCGCGTACGCCGCGGCCGCCTCCCTGACCCAGGCGCCCTCCTCGTGGGCCCGCCTGCGCTGGGTCAGCCGCTGTTCGTTGCAGGGGCCGTTGCCCTTGAGGACCTCCCGGAACTCCGTCCAGTCGATCGGGCCGAAGTCGTAGTGCCCGCGCTCCTCGTTCCACTTCAGGTCCGGGTCGGGGAGGGTGAGGCCGAGGGACTCGGCCTGCGGGACGCAGATGTCGACGAAGCGCTGGCGCAGCTCGTCGTTCGAGTGCCGCTTGATCTTCCAGGCCATCGACTGGGCCGAGTGCTGTGAGGCGTCGTCGGGCGGGCCGAACATCATCAGGGACGGCCACCACCAGCGGTTCACCGCGTCCTGCGCCATGGCGTGCTGTTCGGGCGTGCCGCGGCTGAGGGCGAGCAGCAGCTCGTACCCCTGGCGCTGGTGGAAGGACTCCTCCTTGCAGATGCGGACCATCGCGCGGGCGTACGGGCCGTACGAGCAGCGGCACAGGGGGACCTGGTTGGTGATCGCGGCGCCGTCCACCAGCCAGCCGATCGCGCCGACGTCCGCCCAGGTCAGGGTGGGGTAATTGAAAATCGAGGAATACTTCTGGCGGCCCGAGTGGAGCTTGTCGAGCAGCTCGTCGCGGCTGACGCCCAGGGTTTCGGCGGCGCCGTACAGGTACAGGCCGTGCCCCGCCTCGTCCTGGACCTTCGCCATCAGGATGGCCTTGCGGCGCAGGGAGGGCGCGCGCGTGATCCAGTTGGCCTCCGGCTGCATGCCGATGATCTCGGAGTGCGCGTGCTGGGCGATCTGCCGGACGAGCGTCGCGCGGTAGGCGTCGGGCATCCAGTCGCGCGGCTCGATGCGCTCGTCGGCGGCCACGGCGGCGTCGAAGGCGCGCTGGTACGCGGCGGTGTCGTCGGCGCCGTCCGGGGTGCCGTACGCCGTGGTGCCGGCCCCGGCCGTCTGCTGCGCGGCTGCTGTCGCCATGCGGTCCCCCTCGCCCTGGGCTCTGCCGGGAACACCCTCCCGACCGATCGTTCGGTTGATGTGACTCCATGGTGAGCCGGGGGCCGGGAGGTGTCAACCGCTGTGGACGGTCCGCGGGGCCGCCCGGACGGCGGCGCGGCCGCGGCGGTCCGCGGCGGCGATGTGGCGACGGCCACACGAGGCGGGTCCGCCCGGGGTTGTGTCCGGGCGGGCGGTCCTGAGTACCGTTCCCGTTCGAGTGCCGCGCAGCGGTGCGCGCGGGCGGCACGGGCCCCGCGGACGGGTGGGCGGGCGACACGGCGGACCGGGATCGGGAACGGGCGGAATGGACGCGTACGACACGGGCTCGAACGCCCGGCACGGCCCGGACGGGCCGGGCGGCTCCGTCCGGCCCGAGGGCGTCCGGCCCCCCGCGCCCAGGGCACCGCACGACCCCGCGCTCCCCGTCCTCGCCCCGCTCGCCGGGCCCCGCACCGGCGTCGCCGCGCTCTCCCTGCGCTGCCGGATGGTCGCCGCGCTGGCGCTCGCGGTCGTCGCGGGCGTGGTCTGTGTGCATCTCGGCATGACGTTCCTGCACGTCGCTCCGCCGAACACGGTCAGCAAGCGGCACGGCGCCGCGATCGACGACTGGATCTACCCGGAGTTCGAGCAGAACTGGAAGCTCTTCGCGCCGAACCCGCTGCAGCAGAACATCGCCGTACAGGTCCGCGCCGAGGTGCGGACGGCGGACGGCGGGGTGCGCACGACGGGCTGGTACGACCTGTCCGCCCAGGACGGGCGGGCCGTCGACGGCAATCCGCTGCCGAGCCACACCCAGCAGAACCAGCTGCGCCGCGCCTGGGACGTCTTCGTCGCCACGCACGACGGCGACAACCGCCCGGTGGGCCTGCGCGGCGCCCTGGCCGAGACGTATCTGCGCCGCCTGGTGGTGCTGCGCCTGGACCGCGTGGCCGCGGCCGGGCCGGGCGGCGTCGTCGACCGCGTCCAGGTCCGCTCCCGCACCACCCCCGTGCCGCCGCCCGCATGGAGCCGGGAGCGGGTCCCGGGCCGGCCGGTGTACCGGACGCTGTCCTGGTGGCCGGTGCCGGCGGGCGAGGCCGAGGGGGGTGCCGGGTGAACCGCGTCGCCCTGGCGGTCTCACGCGGCATCGCCCGGGCCACCGAGGCCGCCCTCGGCCCGTACCAGACCGCGGTGATCCGCATCGGCTTCAGCGCGACCTGGCTGCTGTTCCTGCTGCGCGAGTTCCCCCACCGCCAGGAGCTGTACGGACCCGACGGTCCCTGGAGCCGGGAGCTCGCCGAGCAGCTGATCGCGGCGAACGGCGCCTTCACCGCCCTGATGTGGTCCGGCGGCCGGCTCTGGTTCGAGGCCGTCTACGCGCTGGCCGCGCTGGCCGCCGCGCTGCTGTTACTGGGCTGGCGCACCCGCACCCTGTCGGTGCTCTTCATGGTGGGCGTGCTCTCGCTGCAGAACCGCAGCGTCTTCGTGGGGGACGGCGGCGACAACGTCCTGCACCTGATGTGCGTCTACCTGGTCTTCACGCGCTGCGGCCAGGTGTGGTCGCTGGACGCCCGCCGGGGGCGGCGGGCGGCTCGGGCACGCGCGCGTGGCGAACGGGTCGTCGACCGGACCGGGCCCGTCCTGTGGTGCGTGCTCGGCGTCGCGCTGGTCGCGGTGACCCTGACGGGCCGGATGGACGGCGACCGGTTCGTGCCGGCGCTGCTGTGGACGGTGTGGCTCGGGCAGGGCCTGTGGTGGCTGGCCGGGCGCCGCGCCGGGATCGCCGAGCCGCGGCTCCTGCTCGACGTCGTGGCCAACATCGTGCACAACGGCGCACTGCTGGTGATCATGGCCGAGACCTGCCTGATCTACGCGACCGCCGGCTGGTACAAGGTCCAGGGCTCGCGCTGGCAGGACGGCACCGCCGTCTACTACCCCCTGCACCTCGACTCCTTCTCGCCCTGGCCCGCGCTCGCCGACCTGCTGTCCGCCAGCGGCACGGTGGTGATGCTCGTGACGTACGGCACGGTCGTCGTCCAGGTCGCCTTCCCGTTCACCCTGTTCAACCGGCGGGTGAAGAACGTCCTGCTGGCCGCCATGATCACCGAGCACGCGGCGATCGCCGTGGTGCTCGGGCTGCCGTTCTTCTCGCTGGCGATGATCGCGGCCGACGCGGTCTTCCTGCCGACGTCGTTCCTGCGCCGCCTGGGCGGCTGGGCGGCGCGCGCGGGGGGAGTGCTGATCCCGGGCCGGGGCCGGGCACCGGCGCCCCGGCGGCACACCCCGAAGGACACCGGGCATCCGCACGTAGGCTTCACGTCATGACCGATCCCGTACGCGTCTGGCGCCGGCTCGCCGACGCCTCCGTGCTGCTCGACGGCTTCCACGCCCTCAAGCACGCGGTGCGTTTCGGCGCCGAGGTGCCGGTGGCGGTCACCGACGACCGCCGGGCCGCTCTCGCCCTCGCCGACGAACTGGCCCCGGACGTGCGGGACGCGCTGGACGCGCTCCTGGCCGAGGTCCCGACGGCGACGTACCGGAGCCTGGTGCCGCGCCCGCACCCCACCGCGGTCGCCGCCCTGGCGGTACGCCCCCCGCGCGCGGCCCACCTCGGCAGGCTGGCGCACCTGCCCCGCACCGCGCCCGTGGTGGTCCTCGACAACCCGCGCAACCTGGGCAACGCGGGCGCCGTGATCCGGCTGGCCGCCGGTTTCGGGGCGACCGGCGTGGTCACCACCGGCACGCTCGACCCGTGGCACCCCACGGTCGTGCGCGGCGGGGCGGGGCTGCACTTCGCGACCGCCGTGGAGCGGCTGGACGTGGACGAACTGCCGCCGGGCCCGGTCTTCGCCCTCGACCCGGAGGGCGAGGACATCCGGGGGCTGAAGCTGCCGGACGAGGCGCTGCTCGCCTTCGGTTCGGAGCGCAGCGGGCTGTCCCGGGCGCTGCGCGCGCGTGCCGATCACCTGGTGGCGCTGCCGATGCGGCCCCAGGTCTCCAGCTACAACCTCGCGACCAGTGTGGCCATGACGCTGTACCACTGGAGCGCCACCGGGGGCGCACCGCACCCGCGTTAGGCCTCCCGGCGCACCTCCACCACCCGGAACCGGTTCGCCACGAACGCGCCGTCGCACAGGGCGGCGTTGGCGGCCGGGTTGCCGCCCGAGCCGTGGAAGTCGGAGAAGGCGGCCGTCTGGTTGACGTACACCCCGCCGGTGAGGTTGAGGGACAGCTGGGCGGCCTCCTCCAGGCAGACCTCCTCGACCGCCTGCTCGACCCCGGCGTCGGTGGTGTAGGCGCCGACCGTCATCGCGCCCTTCTCCCGGATGCTGCGCCGCAGCAGCTCCACCGCGTGCGCGGCGGAGTCGACCGCCACGGCGAAGGAGACCGGTCCGAAGCACTCGCTCATGCAGACGGCCTCGTCCTCCGGCTTGGCGCCGTCCAGCTTCACGATCACGGGCGTGCGGACGACCGCGTCCGGGAACTCCGGGTTGGTCACCTCCCGCGAGGCCAGGGCGACCTCGCCGAGGCTCGCCGCGGCCTCCAGACGGGCCTTGACGTCCGGGTTGACGATGGCGCCCAGCAGGGCGTTCGCGCGTGCGTCGTCGCCGAGCAGGCCCTCCACCGCGCGGGCCAGGTCGGCGACCACCTCGTCGTAGGACTTCGGGCCCTCGTCGGTGGAGACGCCGTCCCTGGGGATCAGCAGGTTCTGCGGCGTGGTGCACATCTGGCCGCTGTACAGCGACAGGGAGAACGCCAGGTTGGCGAGCATGCCGCGGTAGTCGCCGGTCGACTCCACGATCACCGTGTTGACGCCGGCCTTCTCCGTGTAGACCTGCGCCTGGCGGGCGTTGGCCTCCAGCCAGTCGCCGAAGGACGTCGAGCCCGTGTAGTCGATGATCCGGATCTCCGGGCGCGTGGCGAGGGTTCGGGCGATGCCCTCGCCGGGGCGCTCGGCGGCCAGCGCCACCAGGTTCGGGTCGAAGCCCGTCCCGGCGAGCACCTCGCGGGCGACGCGCACCGTGAGCGCGAGCGGCAGCACCGCGCGCGGGTGGGGCTTGACCAGCACCGCGTTGCCGGTGGCGAGGGAGGCGAACAGGCCCGGGTAGCCGTTCCACGTGGGGAAGGTGTTGCAGCCGATCACCAGGCCGATGCCGCGCGGGACCGGCGTGAACGTCTTGGTCAGCGCGAGCGGGTCTCGCCTGCCCTGGGGCTTGGTCCACTCGGCGGTGCCGGGCGTGCGGACCTGTTCCGCGTACGCGTAGGCCACCGCCTCCAGGCCGCGGTCCTGGGCGTGCGGGCCGCCCGCCTGGAACGCCATCATGAACGCCTGGCCGGAGGTGTGCATCACCGCGTGCGCGAACTCGTGCGTGCGGTCGCTGATCCGTTTGAGGATCTCCAGGCAGACCAGCGCGCGCGTCTCCGGGCCCGCGTCCCGCCACGCCCTCTGGCCGGCCCTCATGGCGGGCAGCAGCACGTCGACGTCCGCGTGCGGGTAGGTCACCCCCAGCTCGACGCCGTACGGGGAGACCTCGTCGCCCACCCAGTCGTCCGTGCCGGGCTGGCCGAGGTCGAGGCGGGTGCCCAGGAGGGCCTCGAAGGCGGCCTTGCCCGCTGCCGCGTCCAGGCTGCCGTGCTCGCCGTAGGCCTTGGGGTGCTCGGGGTGGGGGGACCAGTACGCGCGCGTGCGGATCGCTTCCAGCGCCTGGTCGAGGGTGGGCCGGTGCCGGGCGATCAGCTCGTGCGCCGTGAGTGCGGCGGTCATGGGTGACCAACTCCTCGTCTCAAGAGCTCCTCGTCGAGCTCGTGGCCTGGCGGAAACCTGGGTGGGATGGCCGGAAGGCGGGGCGCGGGGCGCCTCGTTCCGGGAAGCGGCGGGCGACGGACGGGCGGACAGGGTTAGAGTAACCGAACGATCGGTCGGGACAAGGGGGTCCGCCGCATCTGTGGACAACCTCGTGCGGGAGGATCGCGCACATGACAGCACTCGACCTCAGCAGCCCCGTGGCCGTCGTCGGCACCGGCACCATGGGCCAGGGCATCGCCCAGGTCGCGCTGGTCGCGGGCCACCCCGTACGGCTGTACGACGCCGTCCCCGGACGCGCCCGGGAAGCGGCCGCGGCGATCGGCGCCCGCCTCGACCGGCTCGTCGAGAAGGACCGGCTCACCGGCGCCGCCCGGGACGCGGCCCGGGCCCGGCTGCGCCCCGTGGAGGACCTCGCCGGGCTCGCGGACTGCTCCCTGGTCGTCGAGGCGGTGCTCGAACGGCTCGACGTCAAGCAGGAGCTGTTCCGGGAGCTGGAGGGCGTCGTCGCCGAGGACTGCCTGCTCGCCACCAACACCTCCTCCCTGTCCGTCACCGCCGTCGGCGGCGCCCTCGCCCATCCGGGCCGCCTCGTCGGCCTGCACTTCTTCAACCCCGCGCCGCTGATGCCCCTGGTCGAGGTGGTCTCCGGGTTCGCCACCGACGTCTCCTCGGCCACCCGCGCGTACGAGACGGCCCGCGCCTGGGGCAAGACCCCGGTCGCCTGCGCCGACACGCCCGGATTCATCGTCAACCGCATCGCGCGGCCCTTCTACGCCGAGGCCTTCGCGGTGTACGAGGCCCATGCCGCCGACCCCGCCACCATCGACGCCGTGCTGCGCGAGTCGGGCGGCTTCCGGATGGGCGCCTTCGAGCTGACCGACCTGATCGGGCAGGACGTCAACGAGTCCGTCACGCACTCCGTGTGGCGGTCGTTCTTCCAGGACGCGCGGTTCGCGCCGTCGCTCGCCCAGCGCCGCCTGGTGGAGTCCGGCCGCCTCGGCCGCAAGACCGGCCAGGGCTGGTACGACTACCGCGACGGCGCCGAACGCCCCGAGCCGCACACCGCGGAGCGGTGCGAACCGCCCGCCCACGTCGTCGCCGAGGGCGACCTGGGCCCGGCCTCGGAACTGCTGCCGATGATCCGCGAGGCGGGCGTCCGGGTCCGCGAGGAGGACGAGGACAACGGCACCCGGCTGGTGCTGCCCGGCGGCGGCCATCTGGTCCTCGCCGACGGGCAGACCTCCGTGGAGTTCCAGGACGTCGTCCACTTCGACCTCGCCCTCGACTACCGCAAGGCCACCCGCATCGCCCTGTCCGCTTCCCAGGACACCTCCCCGCGGACGCTCTTCGACGCCATCGGCCTGTTCCAGGCGCTCGGCAAGAAGGTCAGCGTCATCGGTGACGTCCCCGGCATGATCGTCGCCCGCACGGTCGCGCGGATCGTCGACCTCGCGTACGACGCCGTCGCCAAGGGCGTGGCCACCGAGGAGGACATCGACACCGCGATGCGCCTGGGCGTCAACTACCCGCTCGGCCCCTTCGAGTGGAGCCGCCGCCTCAGCCGCGACTGGGCGTACGGCCTCCTCGACGACCTGCACCTGCGCGACCCCTCGGGGCGCTACGCGCCGTCCCTGGCGCTCTACCGCCACGCGCACGCCTCCGACAAGCGGGAGGGCAGTTCCTCATGACCACGGCCAGGCGCGACACGTACACGCCGGAGACGCTGCTGTCCGTCGCCGTGCGGGTCTTCAACGAGCGCGGCTACGACGGCACCTCCATGGAGCACCTCTCCAGGGCGGCCGGCATCTCCAAGTCGTCGATCTACCACCACGTCACGGGCAAGGAGGAACTGCTGCGCCGGGCCGTGAGCCGGGCCCTGGACGGGCTCTTCGGGATCCTCGACGAGGAGCCCGCGCGCGTGGGGCGGGCCGCCGGGCGCCTGGAGCACGTCGTGCGGCGCATGGTCGAGGTGCTCATCGCCGAACTGCCCTACGTCACGCTGCTGCTGCGGGTGCGCGGCAACACGGACACCGAGCGGTGGGCCCTGGAGCGCAGGCGGGAGTTCGACCACCGGGTGGCCGGGCTGATGAAGGAGGCCGCCGCCGACGGGGACATCCGCGGGGACGTGGAGGTGCGGCTGGCCACGCGGCTGGTGTTCGGCATGGTCAACTCGATCGTCGAGTGGTACCGGCCGGACGGGCGCGGCATGGGGGAGCGCGAGGTGGCCGAGGCCGTGGTGCGGCTGGTGTTCTCCGGGCTCCGCGAGGGCTGACGCCGGAGGCCGTCACCCCTGGGGCTCCAGGTCCTCCTCCTCGAACACCAGCAGCGTGCGGGTGCTGAGCACCTCGGGGATGGCCTGGAGCCGGGTGAGCACCAGTTCGCGCAGGGCCCGGTTGTCGGGCGTGTGCACCAGCAGCAGGACGTCGAAGTCGCCGCCCACCAGGGCGATGTGCGAGGCGCCGGGGAGCTGTCTGAGCCGTTCGCGCACCGTGCGCCAGGAGTTCTGGACGATCTTCAGGGTGACGTAGGCCGAGGTGCCCTGCCCGGCGCGTTCGTGGTCGACGCGGGCGCCGAAGCCGCGGATCACACCGTCCTCGACGAGCCGGTTGATCCGCGCGTAGGCGTTCGCGCGCGAGACGTGCACCCGCTCGGCGACCGACCGTATCGAGGCGCGCCCGTCCGCCTGGAGGATGCGCAGGATGTCCTGGTCGATGGCGTCCAGCGGGCGGGGCGGCGGCGGGGGGCCGGTGTCCCCCGAGCCCGCGGCACCTTCGGCCATTCGTTCAGATGCCATGTCCCCCCGCCTCCCTACCATGGACGTGCTGCGTTCATCCCAGGCTGTGCAGAACCGTTTGTCCACAGCCCGGTGGTGCCTGTAGCCAAAATGTGCCGTCGACCGAACAATCGGTAGGTGAGGCGCGTCACACCCGTGACGCGCCGCAAAGCCGCTCCCACGAGGAGGTGCCGTCATGACGGTCATGGAGCAGCGAGGTGCGTATCGGCCGGCGCCGCCGCCCGCCTGGCAGCCCCGCACCGATCCCGCGCCGCTGCTGCCCGACGCGGAGCCGTACCGGGTCCTCGGCACGCCGGCGGCCGCCGAGGCCGATCCCGAACTGCTGCGCACGCTCTACGCCCAGCTGGTCCGCGGCCGTCGCTACAACACGCAGGCCACGGCCCTGACCAAGCAGGGCCGGCTCGCGGTCTACCCCTCCAGCACCGGCCAGGAGGCCTGCGAGGTCGCCGCCGCGCTGGTCCTGGGGGAGCGGGACTGGCTCTTCCCCAGCTACCGCGACACGCTCGCCGCCGTCGTCCGCGGCGTCGACCCCGTGGCGGCGCTGACCCTGCTGCGCGGCGACTGGCACACCGGCTACGACCCCCACGAGCACCGCGTCGCCCCCCTGTGCACCCCGCTCGCCACCCAGCTCCCGCACGCCGTCGGCCTCGCGCACGCGGCCCGCCTCAAGGGCGACGACGTGGTGGCGCTGGCGATGGTCGGTGACGGCGGCACCAGCGAGGGCGACTTCCACGAGGCGCTGAACTTCGCCGCCGTGTGGCAGGCCCCCGTGGTCTTCCTGGTCCAGAACAACGGCTTCGCGATCTCCGTCCCGCTCGCCAAGCAGACCGCGGCCCCGTCCCTGGCCCACAAGGCCGTCGGCTACGGCATGCCCGGCCGCCTGGTCGACGGCAACGACGCCGCCGCCGTGCACGAGGTGCTCGGCGACGCCGTGCGGCACGCGCGCGGGGGCGGCGGCCCCACCCTCGTCGAGGCGGTCACCTACCGCGTCGACGCCCACACCAACGCCGACGACGCGACCCGCTACCGCGGTGACGCCGAGATCGAGGCCTGGCGCGCGCACGACCCGATCCTGCTGCTGGAGCGGGAGCTGACCGGACGGGGCCTGCTCGACGAGGCCGGCGTCCGGGCCGCGCGGCAGGACGCCGAGGACTTCGCCGCCGCCCTGCGCGAGCGCATGAACCAGGACCCGGCGCTCGACCCCATGGACCTGTTCACCCATGTGTACGCCGAGCCGACCGCCCAGCTCGGGGAGCAGCGCGAGCAGTTGCGGGCCGAGCTGGAGGCGGAGGCCGAGTCGGAGGGGGCGCGCCGATGACCACCGTCGCCGTCAAGCCGGCCACCATGGCACAGGCGCTCACGCGCGCGCTGCGCGACGCGATGGCCGCCGACCCGGGTGTCCACGTCCTGGGCGAGGACGTCGGCACCCTCGGCGGCGTCTTCCGGGTGACGGACGGGCTCGCCGCGGAGTTCGGCGAGCACCGCTGCACGGACACGCCGCTCGCCGAGGCGGGCATCCTCGGCACGGCCGTCGGCATGGCGATGTACGGCCTCAGGCCGGTCGTGGAGATGCAGTTCGACGCGTTCGCCTACCCCGCGTTCGAGCAGCTGGTCAGCCACGTGGCCCGGATGCGCAACCGCACGCGCGGCAGGATGCCGATGCCGCTGACCGTCCGCGTCCCCTACGGCGGCGGCATCGGCGGCGTCGAGCACCACAGCGACTCCTCCGAGGCGTACTACATGGCGACTCCGGGGCTCCATGTCGTCACGCCCGCGACCGTCGCCGACGCCTACGGGCTGCTGCGCGCCGCCATCGCCTCCGACGACCCGGTCGTCTTCCTGGAGCCCAAGCGGCTGTACTGGTCGAAGGACGCCTGGAACCCCGAGGAGCCCACGCCCGTTGAACCGATAGGCCGCGCGGTGGTGCGGCGCTCAGGGCGGAGCGCCACGCTCATCACGTACGGGCCGTCCGTACCCGTCTGCATGGAGGCGGCCGAGGCGGCCCGGGCCGAGGGCTGGGACCTCGAAGTCGTCGATCTGCGCTCCCTGGTGCCGTTCGACGACGAGACGGTGTGCGCCTCGGTGCGGCGGACGGGACGCGCGGTCGTCGTCCACGAGTCGGGTTCCTTCGGGGGTCCGGGCGGGGAGATCGCGGCCCGGGTCACGGAGCGCTGCTTCCACCACCTGGAGGCGCCGGTGCTGCGTGTGGCCGGGTTCGACATCCCGTATCCGCCGCCGATGCTGGAGCGCCACCACCTGCCCGGTGTGGACCGGATCCTCGACGCCGTGGGGCGTCTGCAGTGGGAGGCCGAGAGCTGATGGCACAGGTGCTGGAGTTCAAGCTCCCCGATCTCGGTGAAGGACTCACCGAGGCGGAGATCGTGCGCTGGCTGGTGCAGGTCGGGGACGTCGTCGCCGTCGACCAGCCGGTCGTCGAGGTCGAGACGGCCAAGGCGATGGTCGAGGTGCCCTGCCCCTACGGCGGAGTCGTCACGGCCCGCTTCGGCGAGGAGGGCACGGAGCTGCCCGTCGGGGCGCCCCTGCTGACGGTCGCGGTGGGCGAGCCGGCCGGCGACGCGGGGACGGACGGCCCGGACGGCGGCCGGGCGGAGCCCGCCGGCACCGCGTCGCCGGAGCCCGCCGGCACCGCGCCGACGGCGGACTCCGGCACCCAGGGCTCGGGCAACGTGCTGGTCGGCTACGGCACGTCGCAGGCGCCCGCGCGACGGCGGCGGGTACGGCCGCAACAACCGGCGCCCGCGACGCCGGGACCGCGGACCGCGGCGGACGGGCGGCCCGCCGCCGGTGCCGTGCCGGGGCACGCCGTGGCGCCGACGGCGGTGAACGGGAGCGCCGCCGCCCCCGGAGCGGAGCCCGGCCCCCGGGAGGCCGCCGAGGCGGCCGACGGCCCGGTCCCCGTCATCTCGCCGCTGGTCCGCAGGCTGGCCCGGCAGAACGGCCTGGACCTGCGGGAACTGACCGGCTCCGGACCCGACGGACTGATCCTGCGGGCGGACGTGGAGTACGCGCTGCGTGCCGCCGCCGCACAGGGCCGTACGACGGCGCCGGCCACCGCCGCGGAGCCGCCCGCGCGCGAGGCGCGGACGCCGGCGGCCACGGCGTCCCCCGCCCCCGCGCCCGTCTCCCCCGGCGGCGTCCGCATCCCCCTCAAGGGCGTCCGGGGCGCGGTCGCCGACAAGCTCTCCCGCAGCCGGCGCGAGATACCGGACGCGACCTGCTGGGTGGACGCCGACGCCACCGAGCTGATGCGGGCGCGGACGGCGATGAACGCGGCCGGCGGGCCGAAGATCTCCCTGATCGCCCTGCTGGCCCGGATCTGCACCGCCGCACTGGCCCGCTTCCCCGAGCTGAACTCCACCGTCGACACCGAGGCCCGGGAGGTCGTCCGGTTCGACCACGTCCACCTGGGCTTCGCCGCGCAGACCGACCGGGGACTGGTCGTGCCCGTCGTCCGGGACGCGCACGCGCGGGACGCCGAGTCGCTGACCGCGGAGTTCGCGCGGCTCACCGAGGCGGCCCGGGCGGGCACGCTGACGCCCGCGGACCTCACCGGCGGGACCTTCACGCTGAACAACTACGGGGTGTTCGGCGTCGACGGCTCCACGCCGATCGTCAACCACCCCGAGGCGGCCATGCTCGGCGTCGGGCGCATCGTGCCCAAGCCCTGGGTGCACGAGGGCGAGCTGGCGGTGCGGCAGGTCGTGCAGCTGTCGCTCACCTTCGACCACCGGGTGTGCGACGGCGGCACGGCGGGCGGTTTCCTGCGGTACGTGGCGGACTGCGTGGAACAGCCGGCGGTGCTGCTGCGGACGCTGTGAGCGCGGCGGCTCCCCCGCGTTCCCCGTGATCGGGCCGCCCCGCATACTCGGAGGGTGACCGCGTACGAGCCCCCGGGCGGCCCCGGTGCCGAGGCCTACGACGCCGTCGTGCTCGCCGGGGGCGCCGCCCGGCGGCTCGGCGGCGTGGACAAGCCCGGCGTGCGCGTCGGCGGCCGGTCCCTGCTCGACCGGGTGCTGACCGCCTGCGCCGACGCCCGCACGACCGTGGTCGTCGCCGAACCCCGGGCCACCGCGCGCCCGGTGCTGTGGGCGCGCGAGACCCCGCCCGGCGGCGGTCCGCTCGCCGCGCTGGAGGCCGGGCTGCGCCGCACCACCGCCCCGTACGTCGTCGTGCTCTCCGCCGACCTGCCCTTCCTCGACGGCGGCACGGTACGGCGGCTGCTGGACGCCCTCCGCGAGAACGACGGCGGGCCGCTCACCACCTCCGGCCGCGGGCCGCTCACCGGCCCTGGCCGCGGGCCGCTCACCACCTCCAGCCGAAGGCCGCTCACCGGCCCCGACGGCGTGCTGCTCACCGACCCCGACGGCCGCGACCAGCCCCTCGTCGCCGCGTACCGGGCGGAGTCCCTGCGCCGCCGGCTCACCGGACTCGCCGCCGAACACGGCGGCCTCGCCGGGCTTCCCCTGCGACGGCTGACCGCCCGGCTCGACCTCACCCGCCTCCCGGACCCCGTCGCGTCCTTCGACTGCGACACCTGGGACGACATCGCCACCGCAAGGGCACGCATCAGGGAGCATGGGCACGTGTTGGATGAATGGATTTCCGCAGCCAAGGCCGAGCTCGGCATCGACCTCGACGTCGATACCGGAGTCCTGCTCGACCTCGCCCGTGACGCGGCCCACGGCGTGGCCAGGCCCGCGGCACCGCTGACCACCTTCCTCGTCGGTTACGCGGCCGCGCGGGCCGGGGGCGGGCCCGACGCCGTGGCCGAGGCCGCCCGCAAGGCCGCGGCCCTCGCCCTCCGCTGGGCGGACGAGGAGACCTCCGGCGCCCGGCCCGCCGCCGGACCCGCCGGCGGGGAGCCCTCCGAAGGCCGCCCCGACGTGGCTCCCGACGCCACGCCCGACACCCGCCCGGACGCCGGATGACCGCCCGCGGCATCCGGACCGACGAGGACGCCGACGACCTCGACGCCGAGGAGGCGCTCGCTCTCGTGAAGCAGGACCACGGCCCCGCCCCGGACGGCCGGGCTCCCGCATCCCCCGCGCACCGGGGACACCGGACGGCCCACGACTCCCGCGCCCCGCACGACCGGGCCCGCGCCACCTCCTGGCCCGAGGCCCGCGACCCCCGCGCCGCGCACGCCCGGTCCCGCGCCACCCCTTGGCCGGAGGCCCGCGAGACCGCCGCCCGCGCCGTTCGTGCCGCCGCCCGGAACGCCCGCCGCGCCCTCGTCCCGGTGCCCCTCGACGCGGCCCTCGGCCTCACCCTGGCCGCCCCCCTCACCGCCCTCACCGACCTGCCCTCCTTCGACACCTCCGCGATGGACGGCTGGGCGGTCGCCGGCCCCGGCGCCTGGGAGGTACGCGACGCGGGGGTGCTGGCCGGGCACGCGGAACCGGAGCCGCTCACCGACGGGACGGCCGTACGGATCGCGACCGGCGCCCGTATCCCGCCGGGCACCACCGCCGTCCTGCGCACCGAGCACGGTCGCGTCGACGACCGGGGCCGCCTGCACGCCACCCGCGAGGTGGTGCCCGGCCAGGACACCCGCCCCCGCGGCCAGGAGTGCCGCAGCGGCGACCAGCTGCTGCCCGTCGGCACCCAGGTCACCCCGGCCGTCCTGGGCCTCGCCGCGGCCGCCGGGTACGACGCGGTCACCGTCGTGCCCCGCCCCCGTGCCGACGTGTTCGTCCTCGGTGACGAGCTGCTCGCCGGGGGCCTGCCGCGTGACGGCCTGATCCGGGACGCGCTCGGCCCGATGCTGCCGCCCTGGCTGCGGGCGCTCGGCGCCGAGGTCACCGCCGTCCGCAGGATCGGTGACGACGCCGAGGCGCTGCACAGGGCGCTCACGGCCTCCGACGCCGATGTCGTCGTCACCACCGGCGGCACCGCCGCGGGCCCGGTCGACCACGTCCGCCCCACGCTGCGCCGGATCGGGGCCGAACTCCTCGTGGACGGCGTCCAGGTGCGTCCCGGCCACCCCATGCTGCTGGCCCGCACCAAGGAGAACCAGCATCTCGTCGGCCTGCCCGGCAACCCGCTCGCCGCCGTCTCCGGCCTGCTCACCCTGGCCGAGCCCCTGGTGCGGATCCTGGCCGCGCGCCCGGCCCCGCAGCCGTGCGCGATGCCGCTGGCGGAGGAGGTGCAGGGGCATCCGCACGACACCCGGCTCGTCCCCGTCGTGCTGCGCGGGGACCGTGCCGTGCCGCTGCACTACAACGGCCCGGCCATGCTGCGCGGCATCGCGGCCGCCGACGCCCTGGCCGTCGTCCCGCCGGGCGGGGCACGACGCGGCCAGGAGACGGAACTGCTCGACCTGCCCTGGGCGTCCCAGGGAATCGAGGTGTGTTTCACGTGAAACTTCCGCGCCAGGACACCATCGCCCGCCAGCCGGACGAACATCTCGTGACCCATCGGGTGCTGCTCCCGAGAAAGATCGTGGAGCACCCGATCCGCCAGGTGGCCAAGAGGCTGTCCATGGCCCTGGTGGTCCTCGTGGCGACCGCGGCCATCGTCTACGCCGACCGCGACGGCTACAAGGACAACAACGGCGACGGCGTCGATCTCCTCGACGCCTTCTACTACGCGACCGTCACCCTCTCCACCACCGGGTACGGCGACATCACCCCGGCCGGCGACGCCGCCCGGCTCGTCAACATCCTCGTCGTCACGCCCCTGCGCGTGCTGTTCCTGATCATCCTGGTCGGCACCACACTCGAGGCCCTCACCGAACGCACCCGTGAGGAATGGCGCCTGAACCGCTGGAGGTCCACGTTGCGCGATCACACCGTCGTCATCGGCTTCGGAACGAAGGGGCGGTCGGCGATCCGGACCGTGTGCGCGACGGGGCTGAAGAAGGACCAGGTCGTGGTGGTCGACCCCAGTTCGAAGGTGATCGACGCGGCGGCGGCCGAGGGGTACGCGGGCATCATCGGCGACGCCACCCGCAGCGATGTCCTCCGGCGGGCCGAGGTGCACAAGGCACGGCAGATCATCGTCGCCACCCAGCGCGACGACACGGCCGTGCTCGTGACGCTGACGGCCCGGCAGCTCAACCGCGGCGCGAAGATCGTGGCCGCCGTGCGCGAGGAGGAGAACGCGCCGCTGCTGAAGCAGTCCGGCGCCGACGCGGTCATCACCAGCGCCAGCGCGGCCGGCCGGCTGCTCGGCCTGTCGGTGCTCAGCCCTGCCGCCGGCATGGTGATGGAGGACCTCATCCAGCAGGGCAGCGGGCTCGACATCGTCGAACGGCCCGTCATAAAGGCCGAGGTGGGCAAGACGCCACGGGAGACGGACGACCTGGTGGTCAGCGTCATACGCGGACACCGGGTGCTCGGTTACGACGATCCGGACGTCGGGAAGCTGGAATTGACGGACCGGCTCATCACCATCGTGCGGGCGACGCCGGGCACCCAGATCGCGCCCGACATGCGCCCGCTGCCGCGCGACTGAACCACTCGCCACGGGCAGCGCGCGACCCGTCCCCGCCGTGCTGCCCGTGGCGGACCCGTGTGCTGCCCGCGGCGGACCCGCGTACTGCCCGTGGTGGCCTACCCGTGCGCTGTGTCCGCGGTGATGCGCCCGTGTGCTGCCCGTGGGGATGTACCCGTGTGCTGCCCGTGGGGGTGCGCCCGTGGGCAGCTTGCGGGGGTGCGCCCGCGCGCTACTTGCGGTTGTACAACCGCATCGTGACCGGCCCGAAGACCAGCACGAGCAGGCCCGCCCAGCCCAGCGACCAGGCGATCTCGTCCGCCGGCCAGTCGCCCGCCATCAGCCCGCGCACCGCCGACGACAGATGGGTGATCGGGCTGTTGTTGACGAACGCCTGCAGCCAGCCCGGCATGGTCCTCGGGTCGACGAAGACGTTGGACAGGAAGGTGAGCGGGAAGATCACCATCATGCTGACGCCCATCACCGACTTCTCGGTGCGCAGCATCAGCCCGAACATCGTCCAGATCCAGGAGAACGCGAACGAGAAGACGATCAGCAGCGCGATCCCGAGGACCACGCCCGCCACACCGCCGTCCGGCCGGTAGCCGAGGATCACGCCGACGGTGAGCATCACCACGGACGCGATCGTGTAGCGCAGGGCGTCGCCGAGGAGATAACCGACCATGGTCGACGGCCGCCAGATGGGCAGGCTGCGGAACCGGTCGAAGACGCCCTTCTCGATGTCGGTGTTGACCGAGACGCCGGTGTACATCGTGATCATCACGACCGACATCACCAGGATGCCCGGCAGCAGGAACTGGATGTACTCCTTCGGCGACCCGGCCAGCGCCCCGCCGAACAGGTAGGTGTACATCAGCACCATCATGATCGGGAACGCGGTGACGTCGAAGAGCTGCTCCGGCACGTGCTTGATCTTGAGCATCGCGCGCCAGCCGAAGGTCAGGGACGCCGACCAGGCGCTGGGCCGCGGCGGGCGCTCCTCGGCGATCAGCAGCGCGGCGAGCGACTCGGCGCTGACGGGGGCGAGTTCCTTGCTCCCGGTGGTCGTCGCAGTGCTCATGCCGCCACCTCGTCCTTCGGGTCGTCGGCGGTGCGGGTGTCGTGTCCGGTGAGGGCGAGGAAGACCTCGTCCAGGCTCGGCTGTCCGAGTGAGAAGTCGTCGACGGTGACGCCGGCGCCGGCCAGTTCGGTGAGGGCGCGGGCGGCCTGTTCGGAGGCGGTGCCGGCGTCGGCCGCCGTACCGAGCCGGGCGGTGAGCGCCACCGGGTCGGGGTCGGGCTGCACGTCCGCGCCGAGCGTCCGGCGCAGCACGTCGGCGGCGAGCGGCCGCTGGGCGGCGTCCCGCACCCGCAGGTGCACGGAGCCGGCGCCGACGGACGCCTTCAGCTCGCCCTTGGTGCCCTCGGCGATCACCCTGCCCTGGTCGATGACGGCGATCCGGGACGCCAGCTGGTCGGCCTCGTCCAGGTACTGGGTGGTCAGCAGCACGGTCGTGCCCTGGGCGACCACCGCGCGCACGATGTCCCACACCTGGTTGCGGCTGCGCGGGTCGAGCCCGGTGGTCGGCTCGTCCAGGAACAGCAGCTCCGGGGTGTTGAAGATGGACGCGGCGATGTCGATACGGCGCCGCATACCGCCCGAGTAGTGCTTGACCTGCTTGCCGGCCGCCTCCGTGAGTCCGAAGGCCTCCAGGAGCTGCGCGGCGCGGCCGCGTGCGGCCTTCTTGCCGTGGCCGAGCAGGCGGCCGAGCAGGACCAGGTTCTCGGTGCCGGTGAGGTCCTCGTCCACGGACGCGTACTGGCCGGTGAGGCTGACACGGCCGCGCACCCGGTCGGCCTCGCGCACGACGTCGTGGCCGAAGACGTGGGCCTCGCCGCCGTCGGGCCGCAGGAGGGTGGCGAGCATCTTCACGGTGGTGGTCTTGCCGGCGCCGTTCGGGCCGAGGACGCCGTAGACCGTGCCCGCGGGCACGGCCAGGTCGACGCCGTCGACGGCCCGGGTCTCGCCGAACGTCTTCACCAGGCCCGCCGTCTCGATCGCCAGACCGGACGTCTGCGTGCTCATGCTGTCGGGGTCCTTCCGCGTGCTTGGGCTACGCATGGGGAGACCTTCACGGTCCCGCAAACTCATCGCTCCCGCACAGGGATTTCCCGGCGGACCGGCCGAAGGACCGATGGGGAGGGGCCGGGGGCGTAGGACGGGAGTGGGACCAGGGACGCGGAGCAGGCGGAACCGGGGACGCGGAGCAGGCGGAACCGGGGACGCGGGACGGCGCGGGAAGGGGAGAGCGGGCGCGCAGGCGGATCCGGCCGTACGGAGGCGGAACCGGTCGCGGGGGACGGATGCGGCCGGGGGCCGGGGGTAGCGTCGCTCTCATGTATGCGATCACGATTCCCGAACCCGGTGGTCCCGAGGCGCTGGTCTGGGACGAGGTCCCCGATCCGGTGCCCGGCGAGGGCGAGGTCCTGGTCGAGGTGGTGGCCAGCGCCGTCAACCGCGCCGACATCCTGCAGCGGCAGGGCTTCTACGACCCGCCGCCCGGCGCCTCCCCCTACCCCGGCCTGGAGTGCTCCGGACGGATCGCCGCGCTCGGCCCCGGCGTCTCCGGCTGGGCCGTCGGCGACGAGGTGTGCGCGCTGCTCGGGGGCGGCGGCTACGCCCAGAAGGTGGCCGTCCCGGCCGGCCAGCTGCTGCCGGTCCCCGAGGGCGTCGGCGTGCGGCGGGCCGCGGCGCTGCCCGAGGTGGTCTGCACGGTCTGGTCGAACGTCTTCATGGTCGCCCACCTCCGCCCCGGCGAGACCCTCCTCGTGCACGGCGGTTCCAGCGGCATCGGCACGATGGCGATCCAGCTCGCCAAGGCCGTCGGCGCCCGGGTGGCCGTCACGGCGGGCACCCGGGAGAAGCTGGACCGCTGTGCCGAGCTGGGTGCCGACATCCTGATCAACTACCGGGAGCAGGACTTCGTCGAGGAGGTCGGGAAGGCCACGGACGGCGCGGGCGCCGACGTCATCCTGGACAACATGGGCGCCAAGTACCTGGACCGCAACGTCCGGGCCCTCGCCGTCAACGGCCGGCTCGCGATCATCGGCATGCAGGGCGGCGTCAAGGGCGAGCTGAACATCGGCACCCTGCTCAGCAAGCGCGCCGCCGTCAGCGCGACCTCGCTGCGCGCCCGTCCGCTGGAGGAGAAGGCGGCCATCGTGGCGGCCGTACGGGAGCACGTGTGGCCGCTGGTCGCCGAGGGGCACGTACGCCCGGTCGTCGACCGCGACGTCCCGATGCCGGACGCGGCCGCCGCCCACCGGGTGGTGGAGCAGAGCGGGCACGTGGGGAAGGTGCTGCTGATCGCGCCGTAGGAGTGCCGGCCGCGCCGGGGAGGAAACCCGCTCCCCGTGGGCCGGAAGGGGGTCAGCTCCGGCGCAGGCGGAGGGCGACGAAGGCGAGGCCCAGGCCGAGGCCGATGAGGACCAGCCCGCTGCCGAGGGGCAGGATCCGCTGGGCGGGCCCGGTGCCGCGCTCGGCGTGCGCGACGGTCCGGGGTTCCGGTCGCAGCGAGGGCACGCGGGGGACCAGGCCTTCCTCTCCCGGGGTGGCGGAGAGGACCGGCGGGTCGGGGACGGTCCCCTCGTCGTGCCGCACCGCTCCCGGCGGCCGGGAGCTCTTCCGCACCGTGGGCGCCTCCCGCCGTCCCGGGCGCTCCCGCCCCTCGCCCGCCCGGCTGCCCGCCTGGGAGGGCCGGGTGACGGAGACGGACGGGGCGGGAGCCGCCGCCGATCCGCGCGCCGCACCGCCGACCGGGCCGGCCCGTCGGCCGTCGGCCGCGGGACCGGACGCGGAACGGGAGGCGGAGGGGGAGGCGGACCCCGGACCGGGACGTGTCCCCGCACCCGGACGCATCCCCACGCCAGGACGTGGCCCCGCGCCTGGACGCACCCTCACGCCAGGACGTGGCCCCGGGCCCGGACGCACCCCCGCGCCTGGACGCGGCCCCGGGCCCGGACGCACCTCCGCGTCCGGACCCGTACCCGGACGCACCCCCACGCCAGGACGCGCTCCCGCGCCCGGACGCGGCCCCGTACCGATCCGCGGGGCGGGAGCGGGGGCGGAAGCCCGGACCGAGGCCGATGCCGGATGCGGGGCCGGTGCCGGAGGCGAGCCCGGGGCGACGCCCGGAGGCCGAAGGCTCCCGGCGCGGTACGCCGCTGCGGCCCCGTGCGCCGACGCGCGACCGCGCGCCGCAGCGGCACCATGCGCCGACACGCCGCCGTACGCCGACACGCCGCGGTGCGCCGCTCCGGCCGCATACGCCGTCCCGCCCCCGTACGGCCCCGTTCCCGCCCCCACACCCACCGCCAGGACAGCCACCAGTCCCGTCGCCCGAAGTGTGCGTTGCCATGGAGTCACGTCCGTGACCCCCTCCCGGTGCTCGAACGCCAAGATCGACGGGACAAGCCTCACATTCATCGGCCATCCCGGCATTTCTGGTTCCGCCGAGGGGTCGACCGGCGGGGCGGATCTCTTTCCCGGGGGTATCGCGGAGCGGAAGCCCGCATGGGAGACAATGGCGCCATGGAGATGCCGAGGAACGACAGGTCGCCGGAGAGCCCCCAGATCCTGGTCGTCGGCCAGGACGGTATGGCACTCAGCGGCGGCAACGGGGACGAGGACTCGCGCGAGACCCCGGTGACGGAACAGGTGGAGCAGCCCGCCAAGGTCATGCGGATCGGCAGCATGATCAAGCAACTCCTGGAGGAGGTGCGTGCCGCTCCCCTGGACGAGGCGAGCCGGAACCGGCTCAAGGAGATCCACGCCAGTTCGGTGAAGGAGCTGGAGGACGGCCTGGCGCCGGAGCTGGTCGAGGAGCTGGAGCGGCTCTCCCTGCCCTTCACGGACGACGTGACCCCGAGCGACGCCGAACTGCGCATCGCGCAGGCCCAGTTGGTCGGCTGGCTGGAAGGGCTCTTCCACGGGATCCAGACCACCCTGTTCGCGCAGCAGATGGCCGCGCGGGCCCAGTTGGAGCAGATGCGCCGCGCCCTGCCGGCGGGCCTCGGCCAGGACGGCGAGGACGGCCACAAGGGCGGGCGTTCGGGCGGGCCGTACCTCTGAGCGGTCCCGGCCGTGTCCCAAGCGGTCCCTGCCGCTGCCCGAGGAGCCCGGCAGTGCCCCGAGGCCCCGGGGGACGAGCGGCGCCGGTCGACCCGGTGTGTCCCGGGGAGCGGTCACCGATCGCTCCCCGGGACACACCGGGTCAGGACGACGGCGGGTTCCCCGTCGACACCTTGAGCGTGATCTCGGGCATGGCCGTCGGGTCGACGTCCGTGCCGGCCGGCGGGAACTGCTCCCGGACCGAGCCCTCGCCGTACGTGTTCTCGTCGATCTCCACGATCTTCATCTCCCAGCCCGCGGCCTGGAAGCACTCCTTGACCGACCCGATGTACTTGAAGGTGAAGTCCGGGAGCTGGATCTTGTCGGGGTCGTTGTAGGACTCCTGCGGCTCCTCGCACTTCTCCTTGTCGATCGTCTTCGAGGTGTCCGGCCCGCGGTAGCCCGCCGCCTTGGACGCCGACGCCGACGCGGTGGCGCCGCCGCTGCCGCCGCCGGCCTCGTCGTCGCTGCCGCCGCTCGTCATCAGGGCCGCGACCAGGCCGCCGACGGCCAGCAGGGAGACGGCGATCGAGCCGATGACCACCGGCCTGACGCCCCGGCCGCCGCCCGCCGGACCGCCCTGGCCCGCGGTCTGGGGCGCGATGGTGTACGGCGGCGGTGTCGAGGCGCCCTGGTGCGCGTACGCCGTCGGGGCCGGCGCCGGATAGCCGCCCTGCTGCGGGTAGCCGTAGGCGGGGGACGGCGGCGGAGTGCCGTACGGGTTCGGGGCCGGCGCCGGCTGGTACGGCGTCCGGACGTCGCCGACGGGCGCCGGGGCGGCCTGGTCGACCGGCGGGAACACGGCGGAGCCGACGCCCGCGCCGCTCGGCGTCCGCGCGCCCGGCACGATGTTCGGCGGAGCCGCCTGGAAGGACGCCGCCACGCGCAGGCACTCGCTCCGCATGGCCTCGGCGCTCGGGAAACGTTCGTTCGGGTTCTTCTTCAGCGCGCGGGCGATCAGCGCGTCCACGGCCGGCGGCAGGGAGCGGTTGACCGAGGACGGGACCGGCGGCTCCTCCTGCACGTGCGCGTACGCGATGGCCAGCGGCGAGTCCGCGTCGAACGGCAGCCGCCCGGTGACCAGCTGGAACAGCATGATGCCGACCGAGTACAGGTCGGAGCGGGCGTCGACGCCGCGGCCGAGGGCCTGTTCCGGCGAGAGGTACTGCGGTGTGCCGACGACCATGCCGGTCTGGGTCATCGACGTCACACCGGACTGCATGGCGCGCGCGATGCCGAAGTCCATGACCTTGACCACACCACGCTTGGTGATCATCACGTTGCCCGGCTTGATGTCGCGGTGGACCAGGCCCATCTCGTGGCTGATCTCCAGCGCGGCGAGCACGTCCGCCGTGATCTTCAGGGCCTGGTCGGCGGGCATGGCGCCGTGCTGCCGGATGTCCGCGTCGAGCACCGAGCCCAGCGGGCGGCCGTCGACGTACTCCATGACGATGTACGGCGTCGGCGCGCCGGAGCCGCTGTCGAAGGCGGTGTCCTCGCCGGTGTCGAAGACCGAGACGATGTTGGTGTGTGTGAGTCTCGCCACGGCCTGGGCCTCGCGGCGGAAGCGCTCCCGGAAGGCCTGCTCCCGGCCCAGTTCGGTGTGGAGTGTCTTGATCGCGACCTGGCGGTCGAGCACGGTGTCGTGCGCGAGGTACACCGAGGCCATGCCGCCCTGGCCGAGCAGGTCGCGCAGCTGATAACGGCCGCCGGCGAGCGCCCGCCCCGCGTACTGGCCCTGTGCGCCGTCCTGGCTCATTCTCCTGCGTCCCCCGTAGCCTTCCCGGCGCCGACGATGCCGTCGACCGCGATGCCGTCGGCCGGCACCTCGATCGGGATCGCCGATCACGATCACGATCGTTGATCGAAAGTGTTATTCCCGGCCAAGTCTGCCCGAGGCCACCGACACGTCAAGCGCGGTGCCCGTTCCGTGACCGTACGCGAAGGAAGCGTCGCGGAAGCGTTACAGCGGGCGTACGGCCGGTACACGGAATTTGCACGGGGGCGGCCCTTGCGGGTTTCATGACCGGTCCGTCTCGTGCCGGTTCGGGCACCCGTCGCGGACCGGAGGCTTGCGCGGAGGCTGTAGCGTGGCCGACGGAGACCGTAACAACACCGCGCGCACCGCGGGCAGAAACGACGGCGAGGACTGATGGCACAGCAGCAGCGCGCTCAGGGCCCGTCCGACCCCGAGGCGACTGGCGGCGGTATGTCAGACGCGCCGGAGACCTGGGGCAACGGCGGGCTGGTCGGGGACGGCCGGTACCGGCTGACCCGCAGACTCGGACGGGGCGGCATGGCCGAGGTGTTCGCCGCCGAGGACGTCCGCCTCGGGCGTACCGTGGCGGTCAAGCTGCTGCGTTCCGACCTCGCCGAGGACCCGGTGTCCAAGGCCCGCTTCACGCGTGAGGCGCAGTCGGTGGCAGGGCTCAACCACCACGCGATCGTCGCCGTGTACGACTCCGGCGAGGACTTCGTCGGCGGCCAGTCCGTGCCGTACATCGTGATGGAGCTGGTCGAGGGCCGCACCATCCGCGATCTGCTGATGAACGCCGAGGCCCCGGGTCCCGAGCAGGCGCTGATCATCGTCTCGGGCGTCCTGGAGGCACTGGCCTATTCGCACCAGCACGGGATCGTGCACCGCGACATCAAACCGGCCAACGTGATCATCACCGACAACGGCGCCGTGAAGGTGATGGACTTCGGCATCGCCCGCGCCCTGCACGGGGCGTCGACGACGATGACGCAGACCGGCATGGTCATGGGTACCCCGCAGTACCTCTCCCCGGAGCAGGCGCTCGGCAAGGCCGTCGACCACCGCTCCGACCTGTACGCGACGGGCTGCCTGCTGTACGAACTCCTGGCACTGCGGCCCCCGTTCACCGGCGAGACCCCGCTGTCGGTGGTCTACCAGCACGTGCAGGACATCCCGACGCCCCCGTCGGAGGCCTCGGACGCCTGCCCGCCGGAGCTCGACGGCCTGGTCATGCGCTCCCTCGCCAAGGATCCGGACGACCGCTTCCAGACCGCCGAGGAGATGCGCGGCCTGGTCCAGTACGCGCTGCAGATGCTGTACGAGCAGGGCAGCCACACCGGCACCTGGAACACCGGCCCGGTCGAGACGCACGACGGCCGGCACACCCCGGCGGCGGGCCTGGCGGGCACGGCCGTGCTGCCGCACCCCGGCGACTCGGGCGCCGGCACCACGCAGATCCCGCAGCCGATCCTGCCCGCCGGGTACGGCGGCGGCGACGACGGCGGCTTCGAAGGGCACGGCAACCGGGGCGGCGGCCGCGGCAAGCTGTGGATCCTCGCGGCGCTCGCGGTGATCGCCGTCGTGGCGGGCGTCGCGCTGGCCATGAACAGCAGTGGCGGCGACGGCGGGTCCGGCAAGCCGTCGAAGTCGCCGACCACCTCGCAGACCTCCAAGGAGGCCTCGCCCAGCGAGGCGCCGAGCGACGAGGCGACGGACGAGCCCACCGACACCTCCCCGGAGGAGGACACCGGCACCGGCTCCAACGGCTCGGGCTGGGGGGTCCCGTCGTACCAGCCGTCCTACCAGCCCACCCAGGAGCCGACGGGCGGCCAGCCGACGGGCGGCCAGCCGACGCAGACCCAGCCGACGAGCCAGCCCACCGAGACGACGGACCCGGCGTCCGGCGGCACGGGCGACGACGGCACGGCGTCCGGCGGCACGGGCGACGACGGCACGGCGGACGGCGGCACGGGCGAGGGCGACGCGGGCGAGGGCGACGCGGGCGACAACGGCCTGACGAGCGGCGGCGCTCTGGGCGGCGGCGGGAACTGACGGACACGGCCGGCCGGCCCGCACGCCGCCGGCCGGCCCTCGGGCGCGCGGGGTCCCGCGCGCCGCTCACCTTCCGGGCCGCACCGCGTGGGGCGCCGGGGCGGCACCCGCCCGCGCGGCACGCGGCGCGGGCCGCGCGGGCGGCGACGGCGGAGGATCCCCCCGCGGGGCGGACACGGACACCGAGGCGGAATGTCCGTTTCCTCCGTTCCGGCGCGAGCGATCCGCGTCACACGCGAACTCTTCCCGTGTCCGGGGTGACCGGGATAACGTGCCGTTGTTCCGGCCCCCTGCAAGGCTGTGACCAGTGCCTGTTCCCGGCGTTGCCGATTTACTTGGATATCCAAGCAAAAACGCAGGTCAGGAGGGGTTTCACAGAAATGTGGCGCACTGGGTAACGTGCCCTTTGCAGGGCGCTCGCCGGGGCACCTGTCACGCCTGTTCCCGACCGAGCCGCACCCACCCCGTGCGTCCGTCGGACAGCAGGTGAGCCGCACTGGCACCCGGCGAACCCGGGCGCCGGACCGACGGAGGAGCACACGTGACCGTGGAGAGCACTGCCGCGCGCAAGCCGCGACGCAGCGCCGGAGGCAAGGCCGGCACCACCGGCACCAAGCGCACCACCCGCACCACAGCGAAGAAATCCCCGGAGGCCGAGCCGGGGCTCGTGCAGCTGCTGACGCCCGAGGGCGAGCGCGTCGAGCACGCCGAGTACGACCCCTACGTCGCCGGCCTCACCCCCGAGGAACTCCGCGGCCTGTACCGCGACATGGTGCTCACCCGGCGGTTCGACGCCGAGGCGACCTCCCTGCAGCGCCAGGGCGAGCTGGGCCTGTGGGCCTCGCTGCTGGGCCAGGAGGCCGCCCAGATCGGCTCCGGCCGGGCCACCCGCGAGGACGACTACGTCTTCCCGACCTACCGCGAGCACGGCGTCGCCTGGTGCCGGGGGGTGGACCCGACCAACCTGCTCGGCATGTTCCGCGGCGTGAACAACGGCGGCTGGGACCCCAACAGCAACAACTTCCACCTCTACACGATCGTCATCGGCTCGCAGACGCTGCACGCCACGGGCTACGCGATGGGCGTGGCCAAGGACGGCGCCGACAGCGCGGTGATCGCCTACTTCGGCGACGGCGCCTCCAGCCAGGGCGACGTCGCGGAGGCGTTCACCTTCTCCGCGGTCTACAACGCCCCGGTGGTGTTCTTCTGCCAGAACAACCAGTGGGCCATCTCCGAGCCGACCGAGAAGCAGTCCCGCGTCCCGCTCTACCAGCGCGCGCAGGGCTACGGCTTCCCCGGCGTACGCGTCGACGGCAACGACGTCCTGGCGTGCCTGGCCGTCACCAAGTGGGCCCTGGAGCGGGCCCGCAGCGGCGCGGGCCCGACCCTGGTCGAGGCGTTCACGTACCGCATGGGCGCCCACACCACCTCCGACGACCCCACCCGGTACCGGGGCGAGGAGGAGCGGCTGGCCTGGGAGGCGAAGGACCCGATCCTGCGCCTCCGCCGCCATCTGGAGGCATCGGGCCACGCGGACGAGGGATTCTTCGCGGAGCTGGAGACCGAGAGCGAGGCGTTGGGCAGGCGGGTGCGCGAGGCGGTCCGCGCCATGCCGGACCCGGACCACTTCGCCATCTTCGAACACGCGTACGCGGACGGCCACGCGCTCGTCGACGAGGAGCGCGCCCGGTTCGCCGCCTACCAGGCGTCCTTCACGGACGCAGAGGGGGTCTGACATGGCTGTGGAGAAGATGGCCCTGGCCAAGGCGATCAACGAGTCGCTGCGCCGCGCCCTGGACACCGACCCCAAGGTCGTCGTGATGGGCGAGGACGTCGGCAAGCTCGGCGGCGTCTTCCGCGTCACGGACGGGCTGCAGAAGGACTTCGGCGAGAGCCGCGTCATCGACACCCCCCTCGCCGAGTCGGGCATCGTCGGCACGGCGATCGGCCTCGCCCTGCGCGGCTACCGCCCGGTGGTGGAGATCCAGTTCGACGGCTTCGTCTTCCCGGCGTACGACCAGATCGTCACGCAGCTGGCGAAGATGCACGCCCGCTCGCTGGGCAAGGTCAAGCTGCCGGTCGTCGTCCGCATCCCCTACGGCGGCGGCATCGGCGCGGTCGAGCACCACTCGGAGTCCCCGGAGGCCCTGTTCGCGCACGTGGCGGGCCTGAAGATCGTCTCCCCGTCGAACGCGTCCGACGCGTACTGGATGATGCAGCAGGCCATCCAGAGCGACGACCCGGTGATCTTCTTCGAGCCCAAGCGGCGCTACTGGGACAAGGGCGAGGTCAACACCGAGGCGATCCCGGACCCGCTGCACGCCGCGCGCGTGGTCCGTGAGGGCACGGACCTGACGCTGGTGGCGTACGGCCCGATGGTCAAGCTCTGCCAGGAGGTCGCGGACGCGGCGGCGGAGGAGGGCAGGTCCCTGGAGGTGCTGGACCTGCGCTCGGTCTCCCCGCTCGACTTCGACTCGATCCAGGCCTCGGTGGAGAAGACCCGCCGCCTGGTCGTGGTGCACGAGGCGCCGGTGTTCTTCGGCTCGGGCGCGGAGATCGCCGCCCGGATCACCGAGCGGTGCTTCTACCACCTGGAGGCCCCGGTGCTGCGGGTCGGCGGCTACCACGCGCCGTACCCGCCGGCCCGCCTGGAGGAGTCCTACCTGCCCGACCTGGACCGGGTGCTGGACGCCGTCGACCGCTCGCTGGCGTACTGAGGAGAGGGCCGTGACGACGATGACTGAAGGGGCCGTGCGCGAGTTCAAGATGCCCGACGTGGGCGAGGGACTCACCGAGGCCGAGATCCTCAAGTGGTACGTCCAGCCCGGCGACACGGTCACCGACGGGCAGGTGGTGTGCGAGGTGGAGACGGCCAAGGCGGCCGTCGAGCTGCCCATCCCCTACGACGGCGTGGTCCGCGAGCTGCACTTCCCCGAGGGCACCACGGTGGACGTGGGCACGCCGATCATCGCGGTGGAGGTGACGGGCGGCGCCGCGGCCCCCGCGCCGGCGCCCGCCGAGCCGCAGCGGGAGGAGCCGGAGCCGCAGGGCCGCCAGCCGGTCCTGGTGGGCTACGGAGTGGCCGCCTCCGCCACCCGCCGCCGCCCCCGCAAGGGCGCGCAGCCCCCGGCGCCCCCGGCCCAGGCCCCGGCGCCCCCGGCCCAGGCCCAGCCGGCCGCGGCCGCGGTCCAGGCCGAGCTGAACGGCCACGGCGCGACGGCCGCCCCCCAGCGGCGGCCCCTGGCCAAGCCCCCGGTGCGCAAGCTGGCCAAGGACCTCGGCGTCGACCTGGCGACGGTCACCCCGACCGGCCCGGACGGCATCGTCACGCGTGAGGACGTGCACGCGGCGGCGGCCCCGCCGAAGGCGCCCGAGCCCGCCGTCGAGGCCCCGGTCTCCCCGGTCACCGCGGCCCCGGCCCCGGTGTCGTACGACACCGCCCGCGAGACCCGTATCCCCGTCAAGGGCGTGCGCAAGGCGACGGCGGCGGCGATGGTCGGCTCGGCGTTCACGGCGCCCCACGTCACGGAGTTCGTGACGGTCGACGTGACGCGCACGATGAAGCTGGTCGAGGAGCTGAGGCAGGACAAGGAGTTCGCCGGCCTGCGCGTGAACCCGCTGCTGCTCATCGCCAAGGCCCTGCTGGTCGCGGTCCGGCGCAACCCGGACATCAACGCGTCCTGGGACGAGGCGGCCCAGGAGATCGTGGTCAAGCACTACGTCAACCTGGGCATCGCCGCCGCGACCCCGCGCGGCCTGATCGTCCCGAACATCAAGGACGCCCACGCCAAGACGCTGCCGGAACTGGCGCGGGCACTGGGCGAGCTGGTGACGACGGCCCGCGAGGGCAAGACCTCCCCGGCCGCGATGCAGGGCGGCACCCTCACCATCACCAACGTCGGCGTCTTCGGCGTCGACACCGGCACGCCGATCCTCAACCCCGGCGAGTCCGCGATCCTCGCGGTCGGCGCGATCAAGCCCCAGCCGTGGGTCCACAAGGGCAAGGTGAAGCCGCGTCAGGTCACCACCCTCGCCCTGAGCTTCGATCACCGCCTGGTCGACGGCGAACTGGGCTCCAAGGTCCTGGCCGACGTGGCGGCGATCCTGGAACAGCCCAAGCGGCTGATCACCTGGGCGTGAGCCGGGTACGGCGGCCCCCGCCCGCGGGCGGGGGCCGCCGCGCCGTGCCCGGGACGGGCTATGCATCGCTCCTCCTCGGCACGGTCGTCTCCGCCCACACCGTCTTGCCCACGGTGAGCCGTTCCACGGCCCACCGGTCGGCCAGCGCGCGGACGATCAGCAGGCCCCGGCCGAACTGGTCGCCGGGGCCGGAAGCGCGGGGCACCGGCAGGCGTTCGCCCCTCGGATCCGTGACGGCGATGCGCAGGGTGGTGCCAGCGAGGGACGTCTCCACACGGAACAGGCGGTCCCGCAGGCACCCGTGCAGCAAGGCGTTCGTGCACAACTCGCCGGCCAGCAGCGCCGCGTCGCCTGCGGCGCCGGGGTGCCCCCAGTCGGCGACGAGCCGGGCGACGTGCCTGCGGGCGCGGGGGACGTTCTGGGGGTAGGGGGTGTAGCTGACGGCGTCGTAACGGTCGTACGCCTTGGGGCTGTCGGGAGGGCAGCAGTCGGTCACGGGAACGCCTCTCCTGGTGCGAGCGGGGAGTTCGGGGCCGGGCGGTGGCTTCGCCGTGCGGCGCCCGGGCGCGGGCAGCACGGTGCACTTCCGCCCGCCGGTTTCTTTGCGTGCGGTTTCGTGCACCGAACGTAGCGATGCGCCGACGGTGCGCGCAAGGAATCTCGGGGAAATATGTCTCCGAATGTGCTTGCGGTGTGCGTGCGGCGAACTGCACACTGGCCGCGAAACGGAAGGGAAACCGACGTGAGAGCAGGTCAGTCCGCGCGCGGTAATCGGGTATCGACCGTCCTGGCACGCAAGCTGGGAGGCGAGCTGCTACGGCTGCGTGACGAAGCCGGGCTCACTCAGCCGCAGGCGGCGGAGGCGCTGTCGGCAACGGCGGCGAAGGTCGCCAAGATGGAACGCGGATGGGTGCCGTTCCGTGATCCCGACATCCGGATCCTGTGTGATCTGTACGGTGTGTCCGATCCCAGGACCGTGCAGCGACTGCTCGACATCGCCAGGACCGACCGCGAGCGCCGTAAGGCCAAAGGGTGGTGGAACCAGTACCCCGAGCTGCGTTCTCTTGTCGAGTACGTGGCCCTGGAGGACATCGCGACCGGCGTCCGCACGTGGCAGGGAGCCTTCGTTCCGGGCCTCCTGCAAACGCCGGACTACGCCAGAGCCCTGGCGATCGGCAACGCCGACTGGGACGACCCCGACGACATCGAACGCTTCGTCGAGGCGAAGATCGCCCGGCAGGCACGGCTCACGGACGGCAACCCGCTCAACTTGTGGGCCGTCGTCGGCGAGGGCGCGCTACGGCAACTGGTCGGTGGCCGGGAGGTGATGCGCGCGCAACTGACGCACCTGGCCGAGGTCTCGCGGCTGCCCAATGTCAAGTTGCAGGTGGTGCCGTTCCTCGCCGGCTCGCACCCCGGCATGACCAGTGCCTTCAGCGTTGTCTCGTTCGCCGAGCCTGGCGCGATGGACGTGGTCTACATGGACACGACCTCGTCTACCCTGTGGCTGGAGAGCGAGGCGGACGCCACACGTCACAACGCCACGTTCGAGCGGATCGCCCGGAGCGGGCTCGCTCTTCGGGACTCCGCCGCCCTGATCGAACGCATCCGCAAGGAGCTGTGAGCCGTGCCGCACTTCGAGTTCGTCAAGTCCAGCCACAGCAGCGGCAATGGCGAGTGCGTCGAAGTCGCCCGCAACGTCCCCGGCTCCATAGCCGTCCGTGACTCCAAGGACGCCGACGGGCCGATACTGACGTTCACGCCCGCGGTGTGGGCCGCGTTCACGGCGGGGGCGCACCGTGCGGCCGCGGCACCGGCGGTGGATCCGGTCGGCCGCTGAGGAGCGCGCCTGCGACGACGGGAGGGCCCGCCGCTCGCCGGGGAGGCGGGCGGCGGGCCCTCCCGCGCTGTCGGTGCCCGGTGGGTGTCAGCCGAGCTGGGCGAAGCCGTAGTTCAGCAGCTTCTTGGCGTCCGTCTCGCGCTGGGCGGTGGAGGACGAGGCGAGGACCGTGCCGATGACGGTCTTGCCGTTGCGGGTGGCGGCGAAGACCAGGCAGTACTTCGCTTCCGGGCCGGAGCCGGTCTTCACGCCGATCGTGCCGCTGTAGCTGCTGAGCAGCCCGTTGGTGTTCTTCCACGCGGCCATCGTCCGGGTGCTGCCGGTCTTGGTGATCGTCTTGGCCGTGTACGACTTGGTCTTGACGATCGTGCGGAACGTGGAGTTCTTCAGCGCGTTGCTGGCGAGCTTCGTCAGGTCGCGCGGGGTGGAGTAGTTGGCGCCGTTGCCGATGCCGTCGAACGAGTCGAAGTGGGTGTTCGTCATGCCCAGGCTCTTGGCCGTGGTGTTCATCTTGCCGATGAACGACTTCACCCGCGCCGCCCGGGTCGAGCCCGAGCCGAACTTGTCGGCGAGCGCGTACGCCGCGTCGCAGCCGGACGGCAGCATCAGGCCGTACAGCAGCTGACGGACGGTGACCTTGTCGCCGACGATCAGACGGGCCGAGGAGGCGTTGTTCTTCACGATGTAGTCGCTGTACGCCATCTGGATCGTGACCTTGGCGTCCAGGTTGAGGTTCGGCTGCGCGAGCACGACCTTCGCGGTCATGATCTTCGTCGTGGAGCCGGTGGAGAGCCTGGTGTCCGCCTTCTTGGTGTACAGCGTCTTGCTGTTCGCGTTGTTCATCGCGTAGCCGCCCTTGGCGACGATCGTGGGCGCGGTGGCGGCCTGGGCGGGCGCCGCGTGGAGGGCACCGGAGGCGAGTACGGCGCCGGTGGTCATCGCGACGGCGGCGGCTCTGCGGAGGCGGATGCCCTGAATGCCGTTTATCAAGTGAGGTACCCCGATTACGTTGAATGCCCCTGTGGTGCGGCCGGGTTGACGTCGGAACAGCACGGGGCCGCGTCTGTGTGACTCGTAACTAGCACAGATGGTTGTGCGCCCGCCGGGACACGCTTCCTTTTCCGCCGGTGCGGCGGCCTCCGGCGCGGTCGCGGTGACATGTCCGCATGGTGAACGGGCCCGTCCATGCGTACGTGTTGTATCTATCCTGTCGGCATGACCCTCGCCGTGAAGCAACCTCCCGCCGCCGACCGCGTCTACAGCCATGTCAAGCAGGGCGTCCTCGACCGTCGCTACGAGGGCGGCAGCCTGCTCACCGAGGGCGAGCTCGCCGAGGCCGTGGGGGTCTCGCGCACCCCGGTGCGCGAGGCGCTGCTGAGACTGGAGGCCGAGGGGCTGATCAGGCTCTACCCGAAGAAGGGCGCCCTCGTCCTGCCCGTCTCCGCCCAGGAGATCGCGGACGTGGTGGAGACGCGGCTGCTGGTCGAGGAGCACGCGGCGCGCAAGGCCGTGCCCGCCCCGCCCGGCCTGATCGAGCGGCTGGAGGAGCTGCTCGAACAGCAGAAGGCGCAGGCCGCGGCCGGCGACCTCGCCGCGGCCGCCGTCTCCGACCGCTGCTTCCACGCCGAGATCGTCCGCAGCGGCGGCAACGAGATCCTCTCCCGCCTCTACGACCAGCTCCGCGACCGCCAGCTGCGCATGGGCGTCGCCGTCATGCACTCCCACCCCGACCGGATCGCCAAGACCCTCGCCGAGCACGAGGAGATCCTCGACGCGCTGCGCTCCGGCGACGCGGAGGCGGCCGTCGGGGTCGTCCACCGGCACGTCGGCTGGTTCTCGCACCTGGCCCGGGGGGAGGTCCGATGAGCACCGCCACCGCCCTGCCCGGCGATCCGCCGGGCGGCCGCCGCGCCGTCGCCGTCTGGGGCATCGGCGTCGCCGTCTACTTCGTCGCCGTCATCTTCCGCACGTCGCTGGGCGTGGCCGGCCTCGACGCCGCCGACCGCTTCCACGTGGGCGCCTCCGCGCTGTCGACGTTCTCGATCCTGCAGCTGCTGGTCTACGCGGGCATGCAGATACCCGTCGGCCTGCTGGTCGACCGGCTCGGCACCAAGAAGGTGCTGACCATCGGGACCGTGCTCTTCACGGCCGGGCAGCTCGGGTTCGCCTTCTCGCCCTCGTACGGGGCGGCGCTCGCCTCGCGGGCGCTGCTCGGCTGCGGGGACGCGCTGACCTTCATCAGCGTGCTGCGGCTGGGCACGCGCTGGTTCCCGGCGCGGCGCGGGCCGCTGGTCGCCCAGCTCGCGGGGCTGGCCGGCATGGCGGGCAACCTGGTCTCCACGCTGGTGCTGGCCCGGCTGCTGCACGGCGTCGGCTGGACGGCGGCGTTCGCGGGCAGCGCGCTCGCGGGCGTCGTGGTGCTGGTGCTGACGCTGCTGTTCCTGAAGGACCACCCCGAGGGGCACGAGCCGGAGCCGCTGCCGCACCAGGGGGCGGCGTACGTCCGCCGGCAGATCGCCGCCTCCTGGCGGGAGCCGGGGACGCGGCTCGGGCTGTGGGTGCACTTCACCACGCAGTTCCCCGCGATGGTGTTCCTGCTGCTGTGGGGGCTGCCGTTCCTGGTCCAGGCGCAGGGGCTGTCCCGGGCCGCGGCCGGAGAACTGCTCACGCTGGTCGTGCTGTCGAACATGGCGATCGGCCTGGTGTACGGGCAGATCATCGCCCGGCACCACGGGGCGCGGCTGCCGCTGGCGCTCGGCACGGTCGGGGCGACGGCCGTGCTGTGGGCGGCGACGCTGCTGTACCCGGCCGACCACGCGCCGATGTGGCTGCTGGTGGTGTTGTGCGTGGTCCTCGGGGCGTGCGGCCCGGCGTCGATGATCGGCTTCGACTTCGCGCGGCCGGCGAACCCGCCCGAGCGGCAGGGGACCGCGTCCGGCATCACCAACATGGGCGGTTTCGTCGCCTCGATGACGACGCTGTTCGCCGTCGGCGTGCTGCTGGACGCCACCGGCGACGACTACACCGTCGCGTTCTCCGCGGTCTTCCTGCTCCAGGCGCTGGGCGTGAGCCAGATCCTGCGGCTGCGGCGGCGGGCGGCCCGGCGGGAACGCGAGCGGCTCGTCGCGAGCCGGGTGGAGACGGTGCACGTTCCCGCGTAGGAACCGGCGCCGGCGTCTCCGGGGGGCCGTCCGCCCCCCGGCCCCGTCACGGCGTCACCGCGAAGTTCCGCAGGATGGCCGCCGCCAGCTCCGGGTCGCCCTCCGTCTTCACCCGGTCCGCCACCGCCTCCGGTGCGACCCGGCCGCAGGCCAGGCGGACGTACGTCTCCCAGTCGAGGGCGAGGGTGGCGGCGGGGCCGAGGGCGGGGACCGCCTCCAGGGTGCCGCGGCCCTGCATGTCGACGCGGACCGTGCGCAGGAACTCGACCGGGCCGTGCACGTCGAAGACGACGGCCGAACTGCGGGGCGCGTCCGTCCGCTCGGCCACCACCCGGGGGAGCTCGGCGAGCAGCACGTCGCGGGCGACGTGCGCGCCGGGGGAGTCGAGGTTGCCGGGACGGCCGAGGGCGGTGCGCAGGTCCTGTTCGTGCACCCACACGTCGAACGCGTGCCGGCGCATCGACTCCTCCAGGGTCAGCTCGGTGCCGAGCGGGCCGCGCACCTTCGTGCCCGGATCACGCGACTCGTTCCGCAGCTGGCGGTTGCGCCGGATGATCAGGTACTCCAGTTCGGCCGTCATCTCGGGCGCCGTGTGGTGGCGGCGGGCGTCGACCTGCAGCTCCATGTAGCGCTGGTGGTCGGTGACGACGTGGAACAGGTCGCGCGGGAGCGCGTGGATGGGCCGCGGGTCGCCCAGCATCTCCGAGTCCAGGCCCATGACGTGCGAGACGACGTCGCGCACGGACCACGCCGGGCACGGTGTCCGGCGGTTCCAGTCTGCCTCCACGAGTGGCTGGACCAGCTCGGATATCGCCTCGATGGAGTGAGTCCAGGCGTCGGCGTAGGGCTGGAGGGTGGGATGCAGACTCACGGAACGGGACCCCTCGGCGGTCGTGACACGGGCAGTTGGTGGCGGCTTTGCCGGTGGAGGCGGCGGCTGTCGGCGGGTGTCGTGGAGCTCCCCCCGGCTCTCGGCTCGTTCGAACAAGGGGGACCCCCAAGTTACGCTGCTGTACGGCACCCCGGCAGTGCTTTCGTGTGACGATCGTAGGCCGGTGTGGAAGGCTCCTTTACCAGGACGGTGGTAGTGTGCGCGCCTCGCTGATCCAAGTCGCCGTGGAAGAGGGCGAATCGGTCGAAAAACGGCGTCGGCGGGTCGCCGACCTGGTACGGGATCAGGCCGGAGCCGATCTCGTCGTGCTCCCGGAGCTGTGGACCACCGGGGCGTTCGCCTACGAGGAGTTCGGCCCCGCGGCCGAGCCGCTCCAGGGGCCGACGTACGAGGTGATGGCGAAGGCCGCGAGCGACGCCGGGGTGTGGCTGCACGCGGGGTCGATCCCGGAGCGGGACCCGGACGGGACGCTGTACAACACGTCGCTGGTCTTCTCCCCCTCCGGTGAGCCGGCCGCCGCCTACCGCAAGATCCACCGGTTCGGCTTCGACAAGGGCGAGGCCGTGCTGATGGGCGCGGGCGAGGAACTGGTGACGGTGCGCCTGCCGTCGACCACCCTCGGCGTGGCCACCTGCTACGACCTGCGCTTCCCCGAACTCTTCCGCGGCCTGGTCGACGCCGGCGCCGAGACCCTCGTCGTCGCGGCGGGCTGGCCGGAGCGCCGCCGGGCGCACTGGACGCTGCTGGCCCGGGCGCGGGCGGTGGAGAACCAGGCGTTCGTGCTGGCGTGCGGAACGTCCGGGACGCACGCGGGGATCCCGCAGGCGGGGCACTCGATGGTGGTCGACCCGTGGGGCGAGGTGCTGGCCGAGGCCGGCGCCGGCGAGGAGGTCCTCACCGTGGAGTTCGACCCCGGGAAGGTGGCGACGACCCGGGAGCAGTTCCCGGCGCTGAAGGACCGGGTGCTGGGGCTGGCCCCGCCGCGGCGCTAGGCACGCCGGGTCCGTGCGCGGCGCCGGGCGCGCCGGGCCGTCCGGGGCGCCGGGCGCGCCGGCCCGCCCCCGCCCGTCACTCGTCCTCCCGCTCCTTCTCCGCCAGGTGGATCACGCAGACCGTCAGCGCGATCAGCAGCGCCGGGTCCGCGTCCTCGCGGACGATGTCGATGCCGTAGGTGTCGCGGACGGTGAGCAGGCGGCGGGAGACCACCGCGAGGAGTTCGCCGTCGTACTCGACGGCGAACTCGCGGTCCAGGATCTTGCCGCTGACGTCGAGTTCCGTGCCGTCGGCCAGGGTGATCAGGTAGTGGTTGCGCAGCAGCGACAGCCGCTTGCGCCGGACGGTGGCCAGGGGCTCGCCGGCCCGCTCGATCACCATCGTGTCCCGCAGGGCGAACATCTTCCGGTGGATGCCGACCAGGACGCGCCCCTGGGCGTCCTTCAGCTCCCAGGTGTCCCGCAGCCGCAGCGCCTTGCCGTCGACGAGGAAGGCCTTGTCGCCGCGGTCGTCCTCGATCCAGTGGTCGTCGCCGATGCCGAGGAGCCGGTCGTACACGAGGAATCTCATGGGGTGAGCGCTTCCCCGGGGGCCGGTCCGAAACGCCGCCGGTAGGCCGATGGGCTGAGCCCGGTCCCGCGGCGCAGGCGGGCCCGCAGGTTCGCCGCCGTGCCCAGGCCGCTGCGGGCCGCGACCACCTCCAGGCGCTCCTCCCCGCGCTCGATGAGCCGGCAGGCCAGCGCCACCCTCTCGGCGGTCAGCCAAGCCAGCGGGGTCGTCCCCAGCTGCGCGCGGAAGCGCCGGTGCAGCGTGGCCGGGGAGACCGCCGCGCGTGCCGCCAGGTCCGCCACCGTCAGCGGCTCGGCCAGCCGCTCCTGCGCCCATGCCAGCAGCGGCGCGAGCGAGGCGTCGGGCACGTCCGGCACCGGCCGCTCCACGAACTGCCGCTGCCCGCCGTCCCGGTGCGCGGCGAACACCAGCCGCCGGGAGACCGCGTTGGCGATCTCGGCGCCGTGGTCCCGGCGCCACAGGTGCAGGCCCAGGTCGAGCGCGGCGGAGCTGCCCGCGGCGGTCAGCACGTCGCCCTCGTCGACGAACAGGACGTCGGGCTCCAGCAGGACGCCGGGGTGCAGCTCGCGGAAGGCGTCCGCCCACATCCAGTGGGTGGTGGCCCGGCGGCCGTCCAGCAGCCCGGCCTCGGCGAGCGCGAAGCTGCCGGTGCAGAAGCTCACCACGCGGGCCCCGCGGGCGTGGGTGCGCCGGACGGCGTCCAGGACGGCGGGCCTGCGCGGGACGACGTTGTCGGGCCGGCCGGGCACGACGAGGGTGTCGGCGTCGTCCACGGCGTCCAGCCCCGGCACCCCGGTCAGCGTGAAGAACCCGTGGTTCATCCGCACCCCGGGCGTGGGCGTGCACAGCGTCACCTCGTACAGCGGCCCGGGAAGCCCCAGCTCCGGCCGAGGCAGGCCGAACAGCTCGGTGGCGACACCGACCTCGAACGGATTGGTGCCCTCGTCGACGATCACGACGACCCGGTGCGGCGGTGGTTGAGAGGATCCCTGCGGCATGTGCGATTCCTAGCACTCGCGCGCACCGCCCGTCACGGCCGACGATGACGGCATGACCCAGGAACCCGTTTCCCTCGCCCGGGCCCTCGCCTCCTTCACCGAGCAGTGGAGCCCGCGCATCGTCACCACCGTCAACGACTACGACGTCCGCGTCGCCAAGATCGAGGGCGAGCACCTCTGGCACGCGCACGACCACACCGACGAGTTCTTCCTCGTCCTCGACGGCGAACTCCACCTCGGCCTGCGGGAGGCGGCCGGCGAGCGCACCGTGGTCCTGCCCAAGGGCTCGGTCTTCACCGTTCCGCGCGGCACGGAGCACAAGCCGTACGCCCCGGTCCCCACCGAGATCCTGATGTTCGAACCCACCGGGACCCTCACCGTCGGCGACCGCCACGACGCCGTACCCGGCCACGTGGACGCCACCACCGGGCACGCGCTGACGTGATCGCCGGCGTCGGGTGGCACCCTTGGACGCATGAACCACTCGGCACCCCGACGCGCTCGCGTCCGCGCCCCCGAGCTGACCGGCAAGGGCGGCTGGCTGAACACGGGCGACACCCAGTACACCCTCGCGGACCTGCGAGGACGCATCGTCATCCTGGACTTCTGGACGTTCTGCTGCATCAACTGTCTGCACGTCCTGGACGAGCTGCGCGAACTGGAGGCCAAACACCGGGACACGGTCGTGGTGATCGGGGTGCACTCGCCGAAGTTCGTGCACGAGGCCGAGCACGCGGCGGTGGTCGACGCCGTCGAGCGGTACGGCGTGGAGCACCCGGTGCTCGACGATCCCGAGCTGGCCACCTGGAAGCAGTACGCGGTGCGCGCGTGGCCGACGCTCGTGGTGATCGACCCCGAGGGGTACGTCGTCGCCCAGCACGCCGGTGAGGGACATGTACACGCCATCGAGCGGCTGGTGACCGAGCTGGAGGCCGAGCACGCCGCGAAGGGCACGCTGCGCCGCGGCGACGGCCCGTACGTGCCGCCGGAGCCGGAGCCGACGGTGCTGCGCTTCCCGGGCAAGGCGATCCTGCTGCCGTCGGGGAACTTCCTGGTCAGCGACACCACCCGGCACCAGCTGGTGGAGCTGGCGGCGGACGGGGAGAGCGTCGTGCGCCGGATCGGCTCCGGCGCGCGCGGCTTCACCGACGGCCCGGCCGACGCGGCGGCGTTCAACGAGCCGCAGGGCCTGGCCCTCCTCGACGACGGCTCCGTCGTGGTGGCCGACACCGTCAACCACGCCCTGCGGCGGCTGGACCCGGCCACCGGCGAGGTCACGACCCTCGCGGGCACCGGCAGGCAGTGGTGGCAGGGCTCCCCGACCTCGGGCCCCGCGCGCGAGGTCGACCTGTCCTCCCCCTGGGACGTGGCCTGGTGGCGGGGCCGGGTCTGGATCGCCATGGCCGGCGTCCACCAGCTGTGGGCGTACGACCCGGACGGCGACACGGTGGCCGTCACGGCCGGCACGACCAACGAGGGGCTCGTCGACGGGCCGGGCGCCGAGGCCTGGTTCGCCCAGCCGTCGGGGCTCGCGGCCACGCCCGAGCGGCTGTGGCTGGCCGACTCCGAGACGTCCGCCCTGCGCTGGGTGGACGCCGACGGCAGCGTCCACACCGCCGTCGGCACCGGCCTGTTCGACTTCGGGCACCGCGACGGCGCCGCCGGACAGGCCCTGTTCCAGCACCCGCTGGGGGTGACCGCGCTGCCCGACGGCTCGGTCGCCGTCGCCGACACCTACAACCACGCCCTGCGCCGCTACGACCCCGCGACCGGCGAGGTGACCACCCTGGCCACCGACCTGCGGGAACCCAGCGACGCCGTCCTGGTCGGCGACGACATCGTGGTCGTGGAGTCCGCCCGGCACCGCCTGACCCGGCTGCGGCTGCCGGAGGAGGCGGTCAAGGTCGCCGCCGTCGCCCACCGCACCCGGCGCGCCGCCACCGAGGTCGCCCCGGGACGGCTCCGGCTGGACGTGATCTTCCAGGCCCCGGCCGGCCAGAAGCTGGACACCCGCTACGGCCCCTCGACCCGGCTGCTGGTCTCCGCCACCCCGCCCGGGCTGCTGCTGGACGGGGCGGGCGCGGGAACCGAGCTGTCCCGCACCCTGGCGCTCGATCCCGCCGTTCCGGAGGGCGTGCTGCACGTCTCCGCGATGGCGGCCTCCTGCGACGACGACCCGGCCAACGAGTACCCCGCCTGCCACGTCCACCAGCAGGACTGGGGCGTGCCGGTCCGCCTCACCGAGGGCGGGGCGGACCGCCTGCCGCTGGTGCTGGCAGGCATGGACGAAGGGGCCGAAGGGGTCGAAGGGGCCGAAGGGGCCGAAGAAGCCGAAGGGGCCGAAGAAGCCGGGGAGAGCGCGGGGGCCGGCGCGGCCGGCGCCTGACACGTGCCGGGCGTGACGCACCTGCCCGGTGTGTCACGCCCGCCTCGGAGCCGTGTCCGCGTCCGTTCCCGTTCCGCGTGCCCGTGGCGTCAGACGCCGTAGCCGTCGCTGTAGCCGTCGCGACGGTGGTGCGGTACCGCCGGGTCGTCGACCACCGGCGTCGTGGGCGGCACCACCACGCGCCGGCGCCGGGCGATGCTGCTGAACGTCGAGACGCCGATCAGGCCGACGATCATCAGGATGATGCCGACCAGATCGAGGTTGACCCCCTGCATGTCCCAGTCGGTCGCGAACGTGAGGATGGCTCCCACGGCGATGAGGATGATGCACCCGCCGAGGCCCATGAGTGTCGCCTCCCTGTGGATCCGGTCGTTCCGGGCTTTCCGGTCGTTCCGGTTCCCTTCGGGTACCCCGAGGCCCAACACCCATGCGGGGACGCGCCGTTCTCCCTCTCGCCCTACCCCTCCAGGAAGGCCGCCAGCGCGTTGGCCAGCAGGTACGGGTCGTCGGCGCCGCACAACTCCCGCGCGCTGTGCATCGACAGGATGGCCACGCCGACGTCCACGGTCCGGATGCCGTGCCGGGCCGCGGTGATCGGGCCGATCGTCGTGCCGCACGGCATGGAGTTGTGGGAGACGAACGACTGGAAGGGCACCCCGGCCTTCTCGCAGGCCGCGGCCCACACCGCGCGGCCCGAACCGTCCGTGGCGTAGCGGTTGTTGACGTTGACCTTGAGGATCGGCCCGCCGTTGACCCGCGGGCGGTGCGTCGGGTCGTGCCGCTCCGGGTAGTTGGGGTGGACGGCGTGGCCGGTGTCGGAGGACAGGCAGACCGTGCCCGCCAGGGCCCGCGCCCGGTCCTCGTACGAGCCGCCGCGCGCGAACACCGAACGCTCCAGCACGTTGCCGAGCAGCGGGCCGTCCGCGCCGGTGTCCGACTGGGAGCCGTTCTCCTCGTGGTCGAAGGCGGCCAGCACCGGGATGCACGGCAGGCCGGCGGCGCCGGGCCCGGTCGCCACCGCCGCGAGCGCCGCCGCGCCCGCGTGCACCGACAGCAGGTTGTCCATGCGCGGGCCCGCGACCAGCTCCCGGTCCCGGCCGAGGTACGCCGGGGGCTCCACGGAGTGGACCATCAGGTCCCAGCCGGTCACCTCGCCCGCGGGCAGCCCCGACACCTCCTCCAGGAAGGCGATCAGGTCGCCGTCGCGGACGTCGCCGCCGAGCCCCCAGACGGGCTGCATGTGCTGCTGCTTGTCGAGCTTCAGGCCCTCCGCGGAGACCGAGCGGTCGAGGTGGATCGCCAGCTGGGGGACGCGCAGCAGCGGCCGGTCGACGTTGACCAGGCGGGTGGTGCCGTCGCGCAGGGTGAGCCGGCCGGCCAGGCCCAGGTCGCGGTCGAGCCAGGAGTTCAGCAGCGGCCCGCCGTAGATCTCGACGGCCACCTGGCGCCAGCCGTGCGCGCCGGTGTCCGGGAGCGGCTTGACCCGCAGGGTGGGGGAGTCGGTGTGCGCGCCGACGATCCGGAACGGCGTGTGCGGCGCGGCGCCCTCGGGGACGTACCAGGCCACGATCGCGCCGCCGCGCAGCACGTACTTGCCGCCGCTCCCCCCGTCCCAGGCGTCCGTCTCCGCGACCCGTCGGAAGCCCGCCTTCTCCAGCCGCTCCGCGGTGCCGGCCACCGCGTGGTACGGCGACGGGCCGGCCGCCAGGAAGGACATCAGGTCGTCGGTGTGGCCGCGGTCGAAACGGGAGGGTTCGCTCATGGCAGCCACCATAAGGCTCGGCGGCGGAGGGCCCCAGCGCGGCCGGGGTGTCCGGTGGCGGGGCGGTGCGGGGAGCGTGGGACCGCGGCGCGCCCCGCAACCGGGAAGGCGTGCGCCCCGAGGCCGCCGCGGGTGCGCGTCCGGCGGATTCTCCGGGCGGGCCTCGCGGCCTTTCCGGGCGGCCTCGTGGTTTCCGCGGGCGTGCGGTCCCGTGGCCTTCCCGGGCGTGCGCGTGGCGGCTTTTCCGGACGCTCCTCGCGGTCTTTGCGGACGCGTCCGGCGAGCCGTCCGGGAGGGGGACCGCGGCCTCCCGGGCGCGCGTCCCGCGCTCCGCCCGGGACGGGGGCCGGCGCTCAGCGCCGCAGCGCCTCCACCGGCTGCACCCGCGCCGCCCGCCACGCCGGGTACACCCCGGCGAGGACGCCGGTCACCAGGCCGACGACCGGGGCCGCCGCGACCGTGCCCGGGTGGACGACGGGCGTCCAGTCGCGGGCGACGGCGACCGCGACGACCGCGACGGTGCCGAGGCTGGTGCCGACGAGCCCGCCGAGCGCGCCCAGCGCCCCGGACTCGGCGAGGAACTGGGTGGTGACGTGCCGCCCGCGCGCGCCCAGCGCCCGGCGGAGCCCGATCTCCCCGGTCCGCTCCAGGACCGCCACCAGGGTGGTGTTGGCGATCCCGACCGCGCCGATGACCAGGCAGATCCCGGCCAGCAGCAGGAAGAGCTGGTTCAGGTCCGAGGTGACGGACGAGCGCAGGGTCTTCGGGTCGGGCGGCGGGATCGCCTTCAGGTACTCGGGGTGGTCGGGGCGCAGCGCGACCGGCGCCTCGTCGGCGATCTGCCGGGCCGCGCCCACCTCCGTGGACACCAGCATGCGCGCGCTCTCGGCGGGCGGCCCCCACAGGTCGCGCGCGGTGGTGTCGGGCACCAGCACGGACATCAGCACGTCCGCCTTGCGCTCCACGTCGTCCACGACGCCGATCACGGTGAACGGCTGGTCGCCGATGAACAGCGCGGGCCGCGTCTCCAGGGTGGAGATGCCGAGCCGCGCCGCGACCGCGCTGCCGACGACGGCCACCGGCTGCCGGGAGCGCGCGTGGTAGTCGTCGTACGGCCGCCCCTCGGCCATCGTCGGCACGGCGGCGTCGAGCACGCCGGGCGAGGCGGCCACGATCTCGATCCGCTCCCCCGAGGCGTCCCCGACCGGCGAGGACCGCACCTCGGGCGCCCCGCCGGCGGGCCGCACCGGCCAGTACACGCCCGCGTGCCGCACCCCGCCCAGCGCCTCGATCCGCTCCCCGGCGTCCTTCGGGAAGGCGTCGCCGGCGAACTCGTCCCGCTCGCGGGCCACGTCCTCGACGGTCACCTCGGTCGCGGTGAGCAGGTCGAACCGGGAGTCGATCTGCGAGGACGCGGTGGCGGTCAGCCCCAGGACGGCGACGAAGGTGCCGACGCCGAGGACCGTGCCCAGCGCGGTCAGCCCGCTGCGGCCGGGCCGCTGGAGGATGCCGGCCACCGCCTCGGCGAGCAGGTCGCGCAGGGCGAAGGAGGACGGCTCGACCGCCGTCGGCCGCCGGCGGGCCCCGGGCCACCGTGCCCTCATGCGGTCACCGCCTCCTCGCTCAGCACCCCGTCGCGGATCGCCACCGAGCGCCGGCCGCGCGCGGCGACGTCCCGGTCGTGGGTGATGAGGACGACGGTCATGCCCTCGTCGTGCAGCTCCTCCAGGAGCCGCAGCACGGCCTGGGCGTTGGCGCTGTCCAGGTTGCCGGTCGGCTCGTCGCACAGCAGCAGCGACGGCCGGGCCACCAGCGCCCGCGCGATGGCGACCCGCTGCCGCTCGCCGCCCGACATCCGGGTGGGCAGCGCGTCGACGCGGTGGCCGAGGCCGACCCGTCGGAGGGCCTCACGCGCGCGCGGCGCGCGTTCCCGGCGCGGGACGCCGCAGTAGACCATCGCGAGCACGACGTTCTCCAGGGCGCTGCGGTGCGGCATCAGGTGGAACGCCTGGAAGACGAACCCGATCCGGCGGCCCCGCAGCGCCGTGCGGTCGGCGTCCCGCAGCGTCCCGGTGTCGATGCCGTCCAGCAGGTAGGTGCCCGAGGTCGGCGCGTCCAGCAGCCCCGCGATGTTCAGGAAGGTCGACTTCCCGGAGCCGGAGGGGCCGACGACGGTGACGAAGTCGCCCCGGTGGACGGTCAGGTCGCAGGGGCGGAACGCCTCGACCGGCGGCGGTCCGGGATAGGTGAGCGCCACCCGCCGGAACTCGATCACCGGCGGCGTCCCCTCCCCGGCCGTCACGAGCCGCCCCCGCCCGTCGCCGTCCCCGCGGCCCGCCGTACGCCGGTCAGCACCCGGTCGTCCTCGGCGAGCCGTGCGCCCGCCGACGGGGTCACCTCGACGTACCCGTCGCCGGTGGTGCCCGCCCGCACCGGCACCCGCCGCTGGCGGCCGTCCGCGTCGACGACGGTCACGACGGTCCGGCCGTCGGCCCCGGCGGACACCGCGGTCACCGGTACGACCAGCACCTCGCCGTCGGTCGAGCCGGCCTCCACGGTCAGCCGTACGTCCTGGCCGGCCAGATCGGCCGGGAGCGTGCGGTCGGGATCGACCACCACCAGGTACCCGGAGCGGCCGCTCCCGGCGGACGCCTGCCCGTCCTGCCCGCCCTGGCCGTCGCCCTGCGCGGACTGCTCGGTGGAGGGCGAGTCCGCCACCGACTCCACCCGCGCGGCGGCCTCCGCGCCGGTGACCTCGGACAGGATCCGTGTGCGCATGCCCGCGCGGATCAGCTCCTTCTGGTGCGCCTGGAGGAGTCCGTGCACCTCCAGCGCGCCCGAGGACACCTTCATCACGGCGCCCGACACCTGGGCGCCGACCTCGGCGGAGACGCTGTCGACCCGCGCGGGGAAGCTCTCCAGGAAGACCACCTCGGAGGACGGCAGCATCGCCCCGGCCGCCGAGCGCGCCCGTTCCAGGTCCGCGCGGGCCTCGGCCAGGTCCTCCCGGGCGCGGGCGAGGTTCTTGCGGGGCTCCTCCAGGACGTCCTCGCCGTTCCCGCCGCCCCCCTGGCCGCCGCCGGTCCCCGGGGCCGCGCCGGGGGACGCGGACGCGGCCGGTCCCGCCGGCGCTCCGGCCGCCGTACCACCGGAGCCCGCCCGCGCGCCCGGGGCTCCCGTCTGCGCGCCCGGGGTCTGCGCGCCCGGGGTCTGTGCGCCCGGGGTCTGTGCGCCCGGGGCCTGCGCGCCCGAGGCGCCCGCCGCCTGCTCGGCCGCCTCCTGCGCCTCCTGCGCCTCCTCCGCGTCGTCCAGCGCGTCCCGGGCGTCCTCCACGGCCCGCTCCATGGACTTCACCAGGTCCTCCGCCGCCTCGACGTCCGAGCCCTCCTCGCCGCCGGCCTCGACGGGGTCGTAGCCGAGGGCGGAGTACAGCGCGGTCACGGCGGCCTTCGTGCCCGCGCCGTACGTCCCGGAGGCGTCCGGCGCGGTGCTGTGGCCGAGTTCGGCCAGGGCCTTCTGGAGCTGGGCGACGTCGTCGCCCTCGGAGCCCGGCTTGAGGTCCCGGTAGACGGGCAGACCGCCGTGGAGGGCGATGACCGGCCGCCCGGACACCTCGATGAGCGTCTTGCCCGCGGCGACCCGGTCACCGGCCTTCAGCGGCGTCTTGGTCACGGTCGGCGCCGAGGCGCCCTCCGCCCCGGCGCCGGCCGCGCCGGGCGTCACGTCCACGCTCTGCCCGGCGACGACCGTGCCGCGCAGGATCACGGACGTCTTCAGCACCCGCCGCTCGACGGGCGCCGTCAGCACGTCCGGCGGCGGCGCCTCGGAGTCGGCGGCGGCCTGCGCGGGCGACTTGACGACCAGCGAGGCCCCGACGCCGGCCCCGGTCAGCAGTACGGCGCCGACGGCGACGGCGACCACCCAGCGGCGGCCGCGGGTCACGCCCGCGGCCGCGCCGGCCTCCGGCTCACTCTGTCCCGGGAAGCGCATCAGCTGCTCGCGAGGGCCTTCTGGGCGTTGCGCACGTACCCCTTGTGCCATTCCTCCAAGAGCTCGAACTGCTCGGCCCGCTCGTCTATCTCGGCCTGCTCCAGCGGCCTCATGACGGACACCCAGGTCTCCTCCAGGGCCGCCTTCTCGTTGCAGCCGCTGTCGGCGACGGCGACCTTCTTCTCCTCGTCGGTCGCGGTCCGCGTGGTGCGGGCGCCGTCGGCGGGCCGGTCGCCCTTGGCGCCCTTGCCGAGGAACCGGCCGGCGGCGTCGCGCGGATGGGCGAAGACGAAGCCCTGTTCCTTCATGCACGCGCTCCACTCGGCGACGGCCGCGGTGAGCTTCGGGTCGGACTGCGCCTTCTGCGCCGCTTCGTTCGCGGCCTGGTCGACCGGGCTGGGCACGGGCAGCTCGGGCAGGCCCGCGGCCATGGTCCGGTCGGTCTCGCCCTTGCAGCCGCCCTCCGGGACGGCCTTGCCGCCGACCGTCCGGGCGCCGGTGCCGAGGCGGACGGCGTTCTCGGCCTCGGAGCCGGCCTTGCCGTCGTCGCCGGTCTCGTCGACGGGCTCGCCGCCGTCCGGGGAGTGGTAGCCGTGGGCGGCGGCGTCGGCGGCGGGGATCATCCGGTACTCGGAGTCCCGCGCCGGCTCGGCCTCCTCGACCCCGGGCTGCGGGGTGTAGGCGAAGCCGAACCGCTGCATGCACTCCTTCATCAGCAGGTCGGAGGCCTGCTGGATGGTCTTCTCGTCCTCCTCGGAGGTGGCGGAGTACGCGGACAGCGGCAGCGGCTCCACCGCTTCGCCGCCCCGGGCGGCGGCGCTGCCGCCGGTGCCGGCGTCCCCGGCCTTGCCGGACCCGTCGTCGGACGAGCCGCAGCCGGCGACGGCCGCGAGGAACAGCACGGGCAGCGCGGCGCGCAGGGCGGCTGTGTGGGCGGAGCGGAGCTTCATGCGTCTGTTCTCCAGAGATCGTCGGTGATCGCGGGGTCGGGATCAGTCGTGCCGTGCGTTCACGCGGCGGGCGTTGGCGAGCCGGGTCTCGCGGTCGGCCCTGGCCGCCGCCAGCTCGTCGGGGTGCTCCGCCATCAGGGACCGTTCGATCGCGCTCTCGACCCGGTGCCAGACGGCGACCAGGCCGGTGCGTTCCTTGCAGGCGACGTCGGCCACGGCGGTCCGCTTCTCGTCCGCGCTGGCCGGCGGGTCCTCGGGGAACCGCGGGTCGTTGGACGGGTCGAGCGGGCTCGCGTAGTCGTGGCCCTTCTCCCTCATGCAGTCCGACCAGGCGGCGAACACCCGCTTCACCTCCGGGTCCTGCCGGGACTTCTGGTAGGCCTCGCCGTAGATGTCCCGCGGTACGCCGGTCAGGTCGCGGTTGTCGTCCCGTTCGGCCAGCGTCCGCCGGGCCTCGCCGAGACAGCCGCCCTCGGGGACGGCCCTGCCGCGGTACCGGGTGACCTTCTCGACGTCCGCGAAGGGCATCGGGTCGCCGTCCTCGGTGTAGGCGACGCCGCCGGTGATCAGCGCCTGGGCGGTGGCGTCCGGCTGGGCCGCGTCCGGGTCGGGGCGGGCCTGCAGGCCGGGCGGGATCCGGTAGCCGTGGTCGCGGGCCCACTGCCGGTCGGTGATGCCGTAGGGGGCCTCGGGGGCGGGCCGGACCACCGCGGTGTGCGGGGAGCGGTAGTCCGAACCGAGCCGCTCCAGGCAGGCGTTGACGAGGATCTGCTCGGCCGCGCGCAGCTCGGCGTGCTCGGCGTTGCTGATGCGGTACGGGTCGATGGGCATCTTCAGCGGCTCGGGCGCGCGGGGCGCCGGGGCCGTGGCGGTGACCGTCCGGGAGGGCGGGTCGGGCGCGGGGGCCGGGTCCCGGTCGCCCGAGCAGGCGGTGAGCAGCGCGCAGCCGGCGGCCAGGAGCAGGGGGGCGAGAAGGCGCGGTGCGAGTGGGTTCATGGGTCCGCTCGTGGGTGTCTGGAGACGACGCGCGGGTGCCCGCCGGTGTCGGGCGGGCACCCCCTTCCTCGGTTCCGGCGTGGTGCTTACCAGAAGTTGTGGGAGGCGTTCTCGTTGTAGACGTTGTCGAACCGCCCGTCGCCGGTGGCGGCGGGCAGGGTGTCCGAACGGCCGTCGTAGGTGCCGTTGTTGTAGTTGCTGTTGTACCAAACGGTCACGGCGAGGGAGGTCTCGTAGTTGAAGCCGCCCGCGGCGTTGTTCTTGACGACCTGTCCCTGGCCGGCGCCGGTGCTCAGGAACTTGTTGTCGACGAGGTTGGCGTCGTTGTAGAAGAAGTCCGAACGCGACCCCTGGTAGTCGCTGTTGAAGAAGTAGCAGAGCTCGCCGGTGTTGCAGACGCCGTCGCGGTCGGCGGCGGACGCCGGGGCGGCCAGGGCGAGGCCCAGGCCGGCGGCGGTGGTGACGGCGGCGAGCAGTGCAGCGCTGAAGCGTTTTGCCATGGTGGTCTCTTCCCGCTTCGTCTCGCTTCTGATGGGTGATGCCCGTGAGGCGTGCGGCGACGGCCGCCGCGCTCCGGGGCGGACGAGACGCTAACAAGGAAGTTCTGAACGGATGTTTGATTAATCTCCGCTCTTTGGCCGCTTCTGGGGTTTGAGCGGCCGATCGGTCGATGGTTGCGTTTTCCTTCGGCCATGTCCCGGTCGAAGCGGAATCAGCGAGTTCGGGACGGTAAACAGCCGGTAGCTCATATTCCGCCACATTTGTCCCTCTGCTGGCCGGATTCATCCGGACATTCCCCCCGTTCCCGCGGGGTTGGCCTGAACCGCCTCCCGGTTGACGGCCGGATCGACCCACAGCTGCCAGCGCGCGCTGCCCGCGACCGCGCGCAGCTGGCCGGCGGAGAAGCCGGTGCCGACCGCGGTCACCGCGATCCGGGTGCCGTCCGGACGCAGCACGTCGGCGGTCGTGCCGGCCCCGCCGGGCCCCTCCCGGGAGAGCAGTACCGAACCGTCGTCGAGCCGGGTGACCCGGCACTTGCGGTCGCCGGCGGCGCACGAGTAGTGCTCGGCGAGGTCCGTCCGCTCCGCCGACGGATCGCCCTTGCCGGCGGGCCGGTCCTTGGACCGCGCCTCCCCCTCCCGGCCCGCCTCCGGGGCCGCCACCCCGTCCTGCGCGTACCCTCCCTGCAGCCACACGGCGACCGAACCGCCGTCGGCCAGGGTGAGCTCGGCGTACGTCCGCACCGGCCCGCCCGCGCGGCCGCTGTCCCGCGAGGTCGCGTCCGTCACCGCCGGCCGCCCCGGCAGCAGCTCCGCCAGCAGCGCGGCGGTGGCGGCGCCGGTCACCGGCTCCTTCCCGGCGGGCGCGGCGGTGCTGCCGGCGGAGAACTCCGGCAGGGCCACCGTCGTCGCCGGCTCCGGGCCGCCCGGCAGCCCGAACAGCACCGCGGCCGCGGACAGCGCGGCGGTCGCCGTACCGGCCGCGCCCCAGGCCGCGAACCGCCTGCGGCGCCGGATCCGGGTGCCCCGCGCCACCGCGCCGGTCACCAGGTGCTCGGTGCGCGACGGAAGCCCGTCCAGGGCGGTGGCGAGGGTCTGGGACAGCTCCACGCCGTACCGCAGCTCGTCGTGCGGGGCGGAGTCGTCGTTCCGCATGGGGGGCACCGTCCTTTCCAGTGTCGGTTCCGGCGTGGGGGAGTGGGCGGGGGTTCGCGGCGGGGCGGCTCAGAACACGGCGACCGAGTCCCGCCCGTCCCCGATGACCTTGCGCAGCCGCGCCAGCGCCCGGCTGCTGCGGTTGCGGACGGAACTCTGGGTCATCCCGAGCGCGGACGCGGTCTCCTGCACGCTGCGGTCCTCCCAGTAGCGCAGGACCACCACGGCCCGGTCGCGCGGCGGCAGCTCCCGCAGCGCGGCCAGCAGGGTGAGGCGCAGGGCGTTGTCCGCGGCGGAGGCGTCGGCCGTGTCCGGTAACGCGGCGACCGGCTGCTCCGAGGAGCGGCGCAGCCGCTTGTGCGAGATGTAGCTGCGCATCAGAACGGTGTGCGCGTAGGCGTCCGGGCTGTCGGCCCGCCGTACCCGCGACCAGGAGGCGAACACCTTGCCGAGGGCCGTCTGCACCAGATCCTCGGCGAGATGCCAGTCACCGCTCATCAGCAGGGCGGAGCGGAACAGGCGCGGCGTGACGGCGCGGGCGAAGCCCTGGAACTCGTCGAGAGCTCTTGCAGCCGTCACCCGTTCCCGTCCCTTCACCGCCGCGGGCTCCGCCGTGGAACCCCGTACATCCCGTAGACGCCTCGGCCCCCGGGGCGTGTCGCACCCGGGACGGGATTTTTTGCGGGAGGGCCGGGAAAGAGCCCGGACCGCCCGGAAGGACTCGTCCCGGAAGGGCCCGGGGCGGCTTCCGCAAGACGGCGGAACGGCCGGATCAGAACGCGGCCTCGTCCAGCTCCATCAGTTCCAGGTCCACGTTCTCGGTGACCTTGCGGGCCAGCGTGACGCCCGGCAGGACGTTGGCCGCGAAGAACTTCGCCGCCGCGATCTTGCCCGTGTAGAACGCCCGGTCCCTGGCGGAGGCCGTCTCCAGCTTCTCCGCGGCGATCGCCGCGCCCTTCAGCAGCAGGTAGCCGACGATCACGTCGCCGGAGGCCATCAGCAGGCGGGTGGTGTTGAGCCCGACCTTGTAGATGTTCTTCACGTCCTGCTCGGTGGCCGCGAGGTCGGTGAGCATCAGGCCGACGATGGCCTCCAGCTCGACGGCGGCCTTGGCGAGGTGCTCGCGGGCGCCGGCCAGCTCCTCGCCGCCCGTGCCGAGGGCGAGGAACTTCTTGATGTCCTCGGCGAGCGAGTTCAGCGCGGCGCCCTGGTTGCGGACGATCTTCCGGAAGAAGAAGTCCTGGCCCTGGATCGCCGTGGTGCCCTCGTACAGGGTGTCGATCTTGGAGTCGCGGATGTACTGCTCGACCGGGTACTCCTGCAGGAAGCCGGAGCCGCCGAAGGTCTGCAGCGACTGGGCGAGCTGCTCGTAGGCCTTCTCGGAGCCGTAGCCCTTGACGATCGGCAGGAGCAGGTCGTTCAGGGCGTGCTCGGCGGTGGCGTCCTCGCCGTTGGCCTCCTTGACCTGGATGGCGTCCTGGATGGAGGCGGTGTACATCACCAGGGCGCGCATGCCCTCCGCGTACGCCTTCTGCGTCATCAGCGAGCGGCGCACGTCGGGGTGGTGGGTGATGGTGACCTTGGGCGCGGTCTTGTCCATGAAGTTCTTCAGGTCCGGACCCTGGACGCGCTCCTTGGCGTACTCCAGCGCGTTCAGGTAGCCGGTGGACAGCGTGGAGATCGCCTTCGTGCCGACCATCATGCGGGCGAACTCGATGATGCGGAACATCTGGCGGATGCCGTCGTGCTTGTCGCCGACCAGCCAGCCCTTGGCGGGGTGCTTGTCGCCGAAGGTCATCTCGCACGTGTTGGAGACCTTCAGGCCCATCTTGTGCTCGACGTTGGTGGCGTAGACGCCGTTGCGCTCGCCCAGCTCGCCGGTCTCGAAGTCGAACAGGTACTTCGGGACGAGGAAGAGGGACAGGCCCTTGGTGCCGGGGCCGGCGCCCTCGGGACGGGCCAGCACGTAGTGGAGGATGTTCTCCGACATGTCGTGCTCGCCCGAGGTGATGAAGCGCTTGACGCCCTCGATGTGCCAGGAGCCGTCCTCCTGCTGCACGGCCCGGGTGCGGCCGGCGCCGACGTCCGAGCCGGCGTCCGGCTCGGTGAGCACCATGGTGGAGCCCCACTGCCGCTCGACGGCGATCTTGGCGATGTGCTTCTGGACCTCGTTGCCCTCGTCGAAGAGGATGCCGGCGAAGGCCGGGCCGGAGGAGTACATCCACACGGCCGGGTTGGCCCCGAGGATCAGCTCGGCGTAGGCCCAGATCAGGGAGCGGGGCGCGGTGGTGCCGCCGATCTCCTCGGGCAGGCCCAGGCGCCAGTACTCGGAGTCCATGAAGGCCTGGTAGCTCTTCTTGAAGCTCTCCGGGATCGGCGCGGTGTTCGTCTCGGGGTCGAAGACCGGCGGGTTGCGGTCGGCGTCGGCGAAGGACTCGGCCAGCTCGTTCTCCGACAGCCGCGTCAGCTCTTCCAGGATGCTCTTCGCGGTCTCGACGTCCATCTCCTCGAACGGGCCGGTGCCGTACAGCTTGTCCCGCCCGAGAACTTCGAAGAGGTTGAACTCGATGTCGCGGAGATTCGACTTGTAGTGCCCCATGGCGACGGCTCCGTAGAGGGATCGGCGAGGCACTGACTCCTCGCACCTAGTTCACGTACCAACAAGTAGCTAAGATGATGCTACCCGTCGGTAATAAGAAGCAACCCCGATCCGGCGATCTGTGACTGAGTACTCTTTCGGGCATGTACGGCTACGACCAGACCGTGGGCCCTCAGCAGCAGTACGCCCCGCCGCAGCAGCCGATGAACGGCGGATACGGGCAGCAGGCGCCGCTGTACCCCGAGCCGTCCCCGCCCTCGCTCGCGGACGCGGTGCGGGCGTTCACCACCGGGCAGATGTCCGCCGAGGACTTCCAGCAGGTCTTCGCGACCTCCAAGGTCTACTGCCCGCGCGGCGACAACCCCGGCTTCCTCGCCCTGCACAACACCCAGCAGCCGGTGATCCCGATGTTCACCTCGCTCAAGGAGCTGCGCCGGTACGCGGGCAAGGAGTCCAAGTACTTCGTGATCACCGGTGCCGAGGTGATCGACTTGCTGCCGACCGGCTACGGCTTCGTGCTCGACATGGAGGGCGAGCACCGGATCGTCTTCGACGCCAAGGCCGTGGAGCAGATGGTGGAGTTCGCGATGCGGCGCATGTACGGCTGACCCCGTGCGCGGTGCCCCGCGGTGCGGCCCGGAGGGAATGCCCTCCGGGCCTTTCCTGTTGAGGGTGGCAGAAAGTTCAACTCTCAACTAAAGTGGACGCACCCGAGGAGGTACCGACATGCCTGCAGTGACCGTCGAGAACCCGCTGACGCTGCCCCGCGTGACCGCGCCGGCCGACGCCGTGGCACGTCCCGTGCTCGCCGTCACGACCGCGCCGAGCGGTTTCGAGGGCGAGGGCTTCCCGGTGCGCCGGGCGTTCGCCGGGATCAACTACCGCCACCTCGACCCGTTCATCATGATGGACCAGATGGGCGAGGTGGAGTACGCGCCGGGCGAGCCCAAGGGCACCCCCTGGCACCCCCACCGCGGTTTCGAGACCGTCACGTACATCATCGACGGGATCTTCGACCACCAGGACAGCCACGGCGGTGGCGGCACCATCACCAACGGCGACACCCAGTGGATGACCGCGGGCTCGGGCCTGCTGCACATCGAGGCCCCGCCGGAGCAGCTGGTCATGTCCGGCGGCCTCTTCCACGGCCTGCAGCTGTGGGTGAACCTTCCGGCCAAGGACAAGATGATGGCCCCCCGCTACCAGGACATCCGCGGTGGCCAGGTGCAGTTGCTGACCTCCCCGGACGGCGGCGCGCTGCTGCGCGTCATCGCCGGTGAGCTGGACGGCCACCAGGGACCCGGCGTCACGCACACGCCGATCACGATGATCCACGCGACGCTGGCGCCGGGCGCCGAGATCACGCTCCCCTGGCGGGAGGACTTCAACGGCCTGGCGTACGTGCTGGCCGGACGCGGCAGCGTCGGCGCCGAGCGCCGGCCGGTCCGCCTGGGGCAGGCCGCCGTCTTCGGCGCGGGATCCTCGCTGACCGTCCGCGCGGACGAGAAGCAGGAGTCCCGTACGCCGGACCTGGAGGTCGTGCTGCTGGGCGGGCGGCCGATCCGGGAGCCGATGGTCCACTACGGCCCCTTCGTGATGAACACCAAGGAGGAGCTGATGCAGGCCTTCGAGGACTTCCAGAAGGGCCGGCTCGGGACCGTCCCGGCGGTGCACGGGATGACCGGGGCCGGACCGCAGGACTGACGATCCGCCACCCGGGCGGGCCGTCCCGACGGGGCGGCCCGCCCGCGGCGTGCCCGGGCGGAGACGTGCGGTACGGATCACCCGGCCGCGCTCGTCCACGATCCGCACGCGTGCCCCGGCGATCCGCACGCGTGCCCCGGCGAGGGCGCCCTCGGCCGCGGCGAGCCACGCCGCCCCGGCGTCGACCGTGACCGGCCCGGCGGCGGTGTCCCGGTGCCACCGGCCGGTCGCGAGGGCGGCCAGGATCGGCCCCCCCGGCGGACAGGGGCTCACCGGTGCGCATTGCCCCACTTCGAGAAGAGTGCGTCGAGCACTGCCCCCGATCGCACACGGAGGTACGGCCCGCGGCGGCCCGCGGCACCCGGGAACGGTGAGGAGCCGATCCCGGGGTGCCCGGTACGCTGGGGGTGACGTTTCACGTGAAACACGTGCGCGTGGAACAGGCCCCCGATCCGCGAAGACTGGATGAACGACGATGCATCGGTACAGGTCCCACACCTGCGGCGAGCTCCGCGCCTCTGACGTCGGCACCGACGTCCGGCTGAGTGGCTGGCTGCACAATCGGCGCGACCTGGGCGGCATCCTCTTCATCGATCTGCGCGACCACTACGGCATCACGCAGCTCGTGGCCCGTCCGGGGACGGAGGCGTACGAGGCCCTCGACAAGCTCTCCAAGGAGACCGTCGTCCGGGTCGACGGCAAGGTCGTCTCCCGCGGCGCGGAGAACGTCAACCCCGACCTGCCCACCGGCGAGATCGAGATCGAGGTCGGCGAGGTCGAGGTGCTGGGCGCGGCGGCCCCCCTGCCCTTCACGATCAACACCGAGGACGGGGTCAACGAGGAGCGGCGCCTGGAGTACCGCTTCCTGGACCTGCGCCGCGAGCGCATGCACCGCAACATCATGCTGCGCACGGCGGTCATCTCCGCGATCCGTCACAAGATGGCGGCGATGGGCTTCAACGAGATGGCGACCCCGATCCTGACCGCCACCTCCCCCGAGGGTGCGCGCGACTTCGTGGTCCCCTCCCGGCTGCACCCGGGCAAGTTCTACGCCCTTCCGCAGGCCCCGCAGCAGTTCAAGCAGCTGCTGATGATCTCCGGCTTCGACCGCTACTTCCAGATCGCGCCCTGCTTCCGGGACGAGGACGCCCGCGCCGACCGCTCGCCGGGCGAGTTCTACCAGCTCGACGTCGAGATGAGCTTCGTCGAGCAGGAGGACGTCTTCCAGCCGATCGAGAAGCTGATGACGGAGCTCTTCGAGGAGTTCGGCGGCGGCCGGCACGTCACCTCCCCGTTCCCGCGGATCCCGTTCCGCGAGGCGATGCTGAAGTACGGCTCCGACAAGCCGGACCTGCGCGCCAAGCTGGAGCTCGTCGACATCACCGACGTCTTCGCGGGCTCGGAGTTCAAGGCGTTCGCCGGCAAGCACGTGCGGGCGCTGCCGGTGCCGGCGGTCCAGGACCAGCCGCGCAAGTTCTTCGACCAGCTCGGCGAGTACGCCGTCTCGCTGGGCGCCAAGGGCCTGGCGTGGGTCCGGGTCGGCGAGGACGGCGGGCTGACGGGCCCGATCGCGAAGTTCCTCACCGAGGACAACGTCGCCGAGCTGACCAAGCGCCTGTCCCTGGCCCCCGGCCACGCGGTGTTCTTCGGCGCGGGCGACTTCGACGAGGTCTCGAAGATCATGGGCGCGGTGCGGGTCGAGGCCGCCAAGCGCGCCGGGCACTTCGAGGAAGGCGTCTTCCGCTTCTGCTGGATCGTCGACTTCCCGATGTACGAGAAGGACGAGGAGACCGGGAAGATCGACTTCTCGCACAACCCCTTCTCGATGCCGCAGGGCGGCCTGGAGGCCCTGGAGACCCAGGACCCGCTGGATGTCCTGGCCTGGCAGTACGACATCGTCTGCAACGGCGTCGAGCTGTCCTCGGGCGCGATCCGGAACCACGAGCCGGACATCATGCTGAAGGCCTTCGAGATCGCCGGCTACGACAACGAGACCGTCGAGCGCGAGTTCGCGGGCATGCTGCGCGCGTTCCGCTTCGGCGCCCCGCCGCACGGTGGCATCGCGCCCGGCGTCGACCGCATCGTGATGCTGCTCGCCGACGAGCCCAACATCCGCGAGACGATCGCCTTCCCGCTCAACGGCAACGCCCAGGACCTGATGATGGGCGCGCCGACGGAGCTGGACGAGGCCCGGCTGAAGGAGCTGCACCTGACGGTGCGCAAGCCGCAGCCGAAGTGACCGACGCGCACACGTGAAGCGGCCCGGCCCCTCCTCGGGGCCGGGCCGCTTCACGTGTGGGAGCGGTGGCGCCGCCGAGTGATCCGCCCACGGCCTCCTCGGGGCCGGCCCATCGGGGTCCGCGCCCCGCGGGGCCGGCGCGGACGGTGTCCCGTGATCCTCGCCGAAAGCGAAAGCGAAAGCGGGAGCGGAAACGCGGGCAAGGACGGGAGCGGGAGCGGGAGCAGGTGCGGGAGCGGGTGCGGAAGTCCCGGGGCAACCTTTTCGCGGTCCGCGGCCACTGGGGAGTCGGAAGCCCCTCAGCGGGGCTTCACACGAACCGCGTGTCTCAGCGAACCCCCGTAAGGACTCATCCGTGGCATCCGCCTCCCACCGCCGCTCGCTCCGCAAGCGCCGTGCCCTCGTCTTCTCCGCCGCCGTGGTGGCCGCCGCCGCGGGTACCGGCGTCTTCGTGATGAACGCCAACGCCGAAGCCGTCGACCTGTACCACCGGACGCTGCCCGCCGAGGACGGCTGGGCGGCTTCCGGAACGGGCACGACCGGCGGCGCCAAGGCCGACTCCGCGCACACCTTCACCGTCGGCACCCGGGCGGAGCTGGTGAAGGCGCTCGGCTCCGCCTCGGACACCACACCGAGGATCATCAAGGTCGAGGGCACCATCGACGCCAACACCGACGACACCGGCAAGAAGCTGACCTGCGCCGACTACGCCGCCGGCACCGGCTACTCGCTGGACGCCTACCTCAAGGCGTACGACCCGGCGACCTGGGGCGACAAGGCGCCCTCGGGCACGCAGGAGAACGCCCGCGCCGCCGCCCAGGCCAAGCAGGCGAAGAACATCGTCTTCAAGGTGCCCGCCAACACCACCCTCGTGGGCGTGCCCGGTACGAACGCCGGGATCAAGGGCGGCAGCCTGCAGGTGAAGGGCGTGGACAACGTCATCATCCGCAACCTCGCCTTCTCCGCCACCGAGGACTGCTTCCCGCAGTGGGACCCGACGGACGGCTCGGCGGGCGAGTGGAACTCCGCCTACGACTCCGTCACCCTGCGCGGGGCGACCCACGTCTGGGCGGACCACAACACCTTCACCGACGCGCCGTTCTTCGACAGCCAGGAGAAGACGTACTTCGGCCGCAAGTACCAGGTCCACGACGGCGCCCTGGACATCACCAACGGCTCCGACCTGGTGACGGTCGAGCGGAACGTGTTCACCAGCCACGACAAGACCATGCTGATCGGCAGCAGCGACACCGACAGCACCGGCAAGCTGCGCGTCACGATCCACCACAACGTGTGGAAGGGGATCGTGCAGCGGGCCCCGCTGGCCCGCATCGGGCAGATCCACCTCTACAACAACGTCTACGACACGACCACGCTCAACGGCTACGCGCTCAAGTACAGCATCGACTCCCGTGCCAAGGCGCAGGTCGTCGCCGAGCGCAACCACTGGATCCTGCCCTCGGGCGGCAAGGTCGCCAAGCTGCTGAGCGGCGACGGCACGGGCTCGGTCGCGGGCGGCGGCAACCTCGTCAACGGCACGGAGACCGATCTGGTGGCCGCGTACAACGCCGCGAACTCCAAGAAGATCAAGACGGCCGTCAACTGGACGCCGGCCCTGAACGCCGGGCTCCAGACGTCCGTGAAGAACCTGCCGGCCGAGCTGGCCACGACGACCGGCGCGGGGGTCCTGACCGCCCAGTGAGGCACCGGGCCCGGAACCGGCACCGGTTCCGGGCCGCCCGCGTCCCCGGGACTCTCACCCGGCTCGCCCCGGGGTTCCCGCCCGGCCCGCGAGCGTCCCGGGCGCCGGTGCGGTCATCCCGCGACGAACTGCGTCAGGATCGCCTGGATCTCGTAGATGTCGACGCCCTTGGTGAAGGTCTTCTGGATCGGGGTCGGGTTGCCGGAGATCCAGATCTTCAGTTCGGCGTCGAGGTCGAAGGTGCCGGCGGTCTCCACGGAGAAGTGGGTGATGCTGCGGTACGGGATGGAGTGGTACTCCGTCTTCTTGCCGGTGATGCCCTGCTTGTCGACCAGGATCATGCGGCGGTCGGTGAACAGGATGGTGTCGCGGATCAGCAGGCAGGCGGCGTGGACCTGCTCGCCGGGGCCGAGCAGGCGGGCGTAGTCCTGCTGGGCCTGGGACGGGTCGATGCTGTGTGCGTTTCCGAACAGGGCCATGGCTGGTTCCCCCCACTCATGGGCCTCGACGGCGAAGCCCTTGCGGCCGTGACTTCCATGATCTTCGTCTTCGGGACGGCTCGTCCAGGTCCGGCGGTAACAGGCGTGCCACAGACGTGAGCCCGGTGACACCGGGCGGTGTCACCGGGCTCACGGGGCGCCGTCTGCGGGGCTTACTGCGGCTCGCCGCCGAAGCGCTCCTTGTAGTCCGCGAGGTCGTCGTCGGTCAGCTTGGCGAACAGGACCGGCGGAACCGTGAAGGGGGTGCCGGCCGGGACGGAGGCCAGGGCCTTCGCCTCGTCCTGCGTGACCCAGGTCGCCGTGTCGTCCGGCAGGGAGAAGGCCGAGCGCATCGCGGCGGAGGTCGCCGGGATGAACGGCTCGGAGACCACCGCGTACAGGTGGATCAGGTTCATCGCCGTGCGCAGGGTGAGGGCGGCGCCGTCCTTGTCGGTCTTGATCTCCAGCCAGGGCGCCTTCTCCTCCAGGTAGGAGTTGCCCGCCGACCACAGGGCGCGCAGCGCCGCGGCGGCCTTGCGGAACTGGAGGGACTCCATCTGGGACTCGTACTCGGCGAGCAGGCGGGCGATCTCCGCACCGAGCCGCGCCTCCGCCTCGCCGGGCTCGCCGCCCGCCGGGACCTCCTCGCCGAAGCGCTTCCTGGAGAAGGACAGGACCCGGTTGACGAAGTTGCCGAGGGTGTCGGCCAGGTCCTTGTTGACCGTGGCGGTGAAGTGCTCCCAGGTGAAGGACGCGTCGTCCGACTCCGGGGCGTTGGCCATGAGGAAGTAGCGCCAGTAGTCGGCGGGGAGGATCTGCAGGGCCTGGTCGGTGAAGACGCCCCGCTTCTGGGACGTGGAGAACTTGCCGCCGTAGTACGTCAGCCAGTTGAACGCCTTGACGTAGTCGACCTTCTTCCACGGCTCGCGCACGCCCAGCTCGGTCGCCGGGAACATCACCGTGTGGAAGGGGACGTTGTCCTTGGCCATGAACTCCGTGTAGCGGACGGGGTCGTCGCCGGAGTCGGCCTCGTACCACCAGGACTTCCAGTCCCGGTTCTCCGGGTCCTGGTCCGCCCACTCCTTCGTCGCGCCGATGTACTCGATCGGCGCGTCGAACCAGACGTAGAAGACCTTGCCCTCGGCGGCCAGCTCCGGCCAGGTGTCGGCCGGTACCGGGACGCCCCAGTCCAGATCACGGGTGATCGCGCGGTCGTGCAGGCCCTCGGTCAGCCACTTGCGGGCGATGGAGGCGGCGAGCTGCGGCCACTCCTCCTCGTGGGCGGCCACCCACTCCTCGACCTCGTGCTGCAGCCTGGACTGGAGGAGGAAGAGGTGCTTGGTCTCGCGGACCTCCAGGTCCGTGGAGCCGGAGATCGCCGAGCGGGGGTTCAGCAGGTCCGTGGGGTCGAGTACGCGGGTGCAGTTCTCGCACTGGTCGCCGCGGGCCTTGTCGTAGCCGCAGTGGGGGCAGGTGCCCTCGACGTAGCGGTCCGGGAGGAAGCGGCCGTCGGCGGGGCTGTAGACCTGCCGGATCGCCCGCTCCTCGATAAAGCCGTTCTCGTTCAGCTTGCGGGCGAAGTGCTGGGTGATCTCGACGTTCTGCGGGGAGGAGCTGCGGCCGAAGTAGTCGAAGGCGAGCGCGAAACCGTCGTAGACCGCCTTCTGGGCGTCGTGCGCCTGCGCGCAGAACTCGTCCACGGGAAGGCCCTGCTCCTTGGCCGCCAGCTCCGCCGGGGTGCCGTGCTCGTCCGTCGCGCAGATGTAGAGGACCTCGTGGCCGCGCTGGCGCAGGTAGCGGGAGTACACGTCCGCCGGGAGCATGGACCCCACCATGTTGCCCAGGTGCTTGATCCCGTTGATGTACGGAAGGGCGCTGGTGATGAGGTGTCGAGCCATCGCGGGCTGCTCCCAGGTCGTTACGTGTAGTGACGATCTCGTGGTTTCGGGTCGTCCGTGGAACCTTGAAATCGTAGCCGACACGGGTGGGCCGCCCGCTTCCTGTTTCGAGGGGTGGGAGGGGTGGAAGGGGCGGCCCGGGAGGGGGAGGAGGGGCTGTCAGGGACGCCAGGCGGCCAGGACGCCCTCGTAGAGCTCGTGGTCCGTGAGCTCGCGGGGGGCGGGGCCCGCGTGGAAGAAGGACGTGTTGGCGGTCTTCAGCTTGCGGAGGTAGTCGAAGGCCTTGTTGTCGTGCTCCCCGAAGGCGACGAAGGAGAAGAAGACCGAGGGGTGGTTCTTCTCGGCGTCCGTGAGGGACTGGGTGGCGGGGGTCTTGGCGTCGGGCGCGCCGTCGGTCTGGAAGACCACCAGGGCGGGGGTGTCCGGGGCGGTCCTCGCGTGGTGGGCGACGACTTCCTCGACCGCCGCGTGGTAGCTCGTGCGGCCCATGCGGCCGAGCTCGGCGTGCAGGGTGTCGATCCTGTTCTCGTGGTCGGCGAGGGTGAGGTCGGCGGTGCCGTCCACCTCCGTGGAGAAGAACACGACGCGGACCGTGGCCTCGGGGTCGAGGTGGGCGGCCAGGGCGAGGGTCTGCTCGGCGAGGGCCTGGGCGGAGCCGTCCTTGTAGTACGGGCGCATGGAGGCCGAGCGGTCCAGGACGAGGTAGACCTTGGCCCGGGCCTGGGTGAGGCCGAGCTCGGCCAGGGTGGCGGCGGCGGCCTTGTGGGCGGTGGTGAGGGTGGCGGGGACGGCGGGGGCGGGGGCCGCTTCGGTCTCGCCGTCTCCCTCGGCGTCTCCCTCGGCGGGGGCCGCTTCGGTCTCGCCGTTGCCCTCGCCGTCACCCTCGGCGGGGGCCGCTTCGGTCTCGCCGTCGCCCTCGGCGGGGGCACGCTCGTCCGCGTCATCCGTGACGGCTCCGTCGGCGGCCGCGGGCGATTCCTGCGGGGCGGTCTCACCGCCGGCGGCGGCGGGCTCGGGGGTGGCCGCGGGCTCGGGGGTGGCCGGTTCCTCGGGAGTGCCGTCGGGGGTGGCTTCGGCGTTGTCGGGGGTGACCTCGGAGGTGTCGTCGGGGGTGGCTTCGGGAGTGTCGTCGGGGGTGGCTTCGGAGGTGGGGGCAGGGGTCGGTTCCGGGGCCGGGACAGGGGTCGGTTCCGGGGTCGGTTCGGCCTCGGCGGGCGCCTCGGTCCGGGGTTCCGCCTTGTCGCCCGCGCCGCTCCTGTCGTCGGCTTCCGGTTCCGCCTGGGCGGCGGGCTCGGGTTCGGGCTTCGCGTCGGCTTCCGGTTCCGCCTGGGTGGTGGGCTCGGGTTCGGGCTTCGCGTCGGCTTCCGGTTCCGCCTGGGTGGTGGGCTCGG